>CAIMXI010000159.1 GCA_903845365.1 uncultured Geobacteraceae bacterium
AGCCAGGTGCGAAGCAGTGGAGGAATCATTTTCAGTTCCTGTCAAAAACATCGCTGCAACTGCTCTTAAAAAGTTCTGCTGTGGGAAAGTGGCATCAGCAAACGGCTCATCGCCCACCAAGCGAGCTATTACTAAAGTAATGCCAATACCTGTGCCGCACATGATAGCATTTACAATTGTGTGGGTACTCTGCAATGGGCTTATGCAAAGTGCCGGCGATTGGCAGGTTATCTCAGAGCAGTCAGAACTATCTCGATCGTGCTAGCCTGCCACGCAGGATGCTCGGCACACCTCCTCCAACGACAGGCTTCTCGATCAACATGCCATGAATTCTTCCTCAACCTTCTGCCAGGCGAGCCCGAGGTCTTCCATAGCTTGTATTGCCAAAACTGCGATGCCATTCGTGGCGTGGCTGCTCCTGATACCCGCCAGCCATGCGGATGCCTCGCTCGATCCTCCGCCGTCCCCAGGTTATTCATCCATCACACTCGAAATGCCCTGGTTCACCCAAGTCAGTGGCTACATCTCCCGTTTTGTCCTGCTCAATACCGGATCCGCTGGGGCAAGCTTCAATATTTCCGTTCTTACAGAGACCGGCAATACGGCCCAGGTCAACAGCATAAATTCCAGCGGCACCATCCCCCCCAATCAGCAATACGTCATCAACGCCAGCGATTTGGTCTACAGTTTAAGCGCCGGTCAGCGGGCCTCTGCCGTCATTACATCCAATGCTTCCGCGGGCACCCTGACCGGCATTTACAATCTGGTGCAGCCGACCACGGGGGCTATCAGCAATGTCTCCCTCCTCAAGGGAGAGGACTTCCTCTCCTCCTCGTCCACACTTATCGCACCTTGGTTCAGCACCGCCAGCGGCTACAGCAGCGCCTTTATCTTTTCCAACTACGGCAGCACCGAAGCCACCGCGGCCGTGGGTTTTGTCGCCCCGAATGGCACAGCCGTCACGACCAAACTCAGCAGCCTCAAGATACCTGCGCAAGGCCAGCTGGTTACAGACACCAGCACTCTGGCTTCCCTCACGGGAGGTACCGATGGGGCGGCGGTGTTCAGCCTCAATGCTCCTGAAGGCAACGTCAAGGGCACCTACAAGATCGTCAATACAGTCTGGGGGACGGCGAACAGCACCGAGATGGTCAACCCACAAGCAGCCAGCGGCAGTACCACCCGATTGGTGGCGCCTTGGTTCAGCACGGCTGCGGGCTATACCAGCAGTTTCATCCTCATAAATCGCGGCAGCACTGCGGCGAGCTATACCGTGTCGGTATTGACGGAGACACACAACACGGCGACCACGGCGACCTTGACGGGGAGCATTCCTGCCGGAGAACAAGTCATCCTGCCGGCCTCGACCATCGTCTCTGGTTTTACGGCAGCGAGCCGCGCTGCCGCGGTTTTTGATGTCAGTGGATCGCCTGCCGACATCGAGGGGGTTTACAAGATTGTCAGTCAGGGGACAGGAGCAATCAGCATGACGATCTTGTCGAGGGCGGATACCTCGGGCAATTCGACAACCACCCTCACGTTACCCTGGTTCAGCGGCGCTGCCGGCTACATCAGCCGCTTCGTGCTGGTCAATACGGGCGCCAGTGCGGCGCCCTTCACCGTTCAGATATATCCCGAGTCCGGCAACTGGGTGACGCAAACCACGACGAGCGGCTCAATCCCGGCCCACGGGCAGTTGGTGCTGCCGGTAACAGATGTCATCTCCGGGTTCGGCGCGGCGACACGGGCGGCGGCGGTCTTCTCCGTTTCCGCCCCGGCCTCAGACATCTACGGCCTCTACAACATCGTCAATCCGACTTCCGGGGCGATCAGCAATACGATGGCGGGAAGATAGGGATTGCGACCAATAGCGTCACTGAAAGTCATATCAAGTCAAAAGGTCTAAATGGGATTGACGTAACGGATATGGTATTGCTTGGACTTTTGGCTTTGTGCGGATCAGCTTGGATGGCTCTTGGCGGAAGAGAGCGGGAGTCGAACCCACCGGGGACCGCATGGCGACCCCTGCCGGTTTTGAAGACCGGCCGCCCCACCGGGGAACGTTCTCTTCCATGTCCTTACGGGTTCAGCCATGCGTGGCCCGAAGCGGTGCTGCG
>CAIMXI010000160.1 GCA_903845365.1 uncultured Geobacteraceae bacterium
AATACATAGTGGTACTAAAATATCAACTATAAACGGTATAGTCAAGTAAATAATGTCATATATATAGTATATTAGTGGCTACACTTTACGTAAAATACCGTTTTTACTCAAAACATAGCTAAATATAAGGGAAGATCCGTTTTATCACCAAGTGCATCGATTGCTATTCGAAAACTGTTCAACATCCCCTTACGGTACTTTTCGTCCCAATTAATTCCTTTATCAGCGCAGTAAGAATCGATGACGAAAGACAGCAGGTCGTTCGGCTTCGGTTCGGTGACTGGCGGAAGCATTTGAACAGGCGCGAAAGAGTGGACTTGAGACATGGTGCTAAAGATACCGTTAATCAGCATAAGTTCTTCAACGGCTTTGTCAGGGTCAATGTAGTCCGCCGTAAAGTTAACGGTACCGTCAGGCGACCGCGTAAAGGATGGATTCTTTATGAATGTGAATAGAGGGTCGGACATAGAGAGACCTCGTAAACGGTCAAAGTGGTCATGATAGTGGATGGCGTGCTGCATCGCGAGCCGAACTGCACGTTGCTTATCTTCAGTTCTTAGAGATATTTTTATCTCGCGTTTTTTTATCACAGAACGTAGACTGACTGGAACTTTTATTCGGAAGTAGTAACTGCTGGGAGTGTTGAGAAGATATTGCGACATAGAACCTCCGGTGTACTACCGGTGTACTAGGTTCTAGTCGTTCGGATAAGCAAAACGGCTAACCATCTGAAATGATTAGCCGCTTTTGTCCATTGGTGCTCAGTCCATCGAATAAATAGCGTAACTATTTGGATTTATAGTAAAAATACAAACACTAAAATATATGAGATACTAAAAAATATACCTAAAACAATTTGATTGACTCTGTTAGGAAGTGAATTTTGGGTGTCTGGAAGGTGCGGGAGCATTGTATGTGAGAATTGATAGATAGTAAATAATATTGAGAACCTTTATTGAAACTATGACTATAACAAACCTCTTTCAACAAAGCTCAGATACTCTCCGTCTCCTACAATAATATGATCCAGCAGCTTTATTCCCATAATCTCTCCAGCATCTTTGAGTCTCCTGGTAATGGATATATCTTCGGATGACGGCGTCGTGTCACCAGAAGGGTGATTGTGGATACAGATGATTGCTGCAGCAGCAGAGAGGCAAGCGGTTTGAAATACTGATCTCATATCAACGATGCTCTGATTGAGGCCTCCTATCGAAACGATGTCCATACAGAGAATCCGATTTTTGCCATCCAGATGAAGAGTGAGGAATTGTTCTTTAGTCTCCTTCATCAGGAATTGAAATGTATCTGAAACTTGCGCTGGTGTTGTGTAGCGTTGTCCTGTTTTCAGATAGTCAGTAATTTCTTCCCTAACTATCAGTGTCTCAAAGACAGCTTTGATCTGCTTGAATTTAATGGAGCGCGGCTTGCTGGTAACTTCCTCTTTGCCGAATAATGTGTCGATAGTCATTGTCGTATCTCCTTTGGGTAATAAAATAGGGAGCTGTGACGCTCCCTTTGTTGGCTGATATTTTGATGGCTGTCAGGTGAAATACTCCCTGAACTTTTTGACGATTGTTTCTGGTGGCAGCTCCTCCCACAAACTACCAAGATAGTCGTACAATTCAATCGAGTTGTGAATAAACAGGCTGTCATACTGCTCTCCAGAAGCAGAATCCAATATCTCCAGGCCGATGTACTCTAAGCTGCGATTGATATTTAGAATGTAAAGCACGGTACTTTCCTTGTAGACGTAAATCCTGTCACTATTGCCTGCCTTTAACGGGATCGTGATTCCTTGGTACTCAATCACTCGGCCAGCATTTACCAATCGTGCTGCTCTTGTCTCTTCAAATGTCATTGGTCTGATTGACGGTGTTATCTGGATCATAGGTGTTTCCTCCCTTGAAATAAAAAAGGAGCATTGTCTTTTATGGAGTTGCCCCTATCTTTAGGTGTTGCCTTTGGAATAAATTGTCTATGCTTCTGCGTTACTTGTCCTTTGCAAAATGAAATCAGCTGCTTTCTGTGCTTGACCTGCAGCGTGTACCAAAAGAGTCCTGTCATTCTTCAGAGCTTTCAGCCATCCGGCAATATAAGCAGCACTGTTTGCTATGGTGATATTTTCAATACCAGCATAACCACACAGAAAAGCAGCACCCATTTCCGCAACCAACTCCTCTTGACTGTAATCATGTGATCCAAAATAACTCGGTTCAAGTATGGATTTCCTTCCAAGGCGTTTGACGTTACCAGTGGCATGAATTGCCTCGTGGAATAGAGTCCCGTAAAACTCCTCCTCCCTTTCAAATGCTGTCTGATTCGGCAACTGGATATAATCAAGGGTTGGACTGTAGTATGCTCTGTTGCCACCATACTTGATTTCTGGTTTTATCGGCATACCACGAATAATCAGATCGGCTGTCTCTATTGGTGTGAATGGATTTGATGGTTCAACGGAAGGCGGAATGGTGACACCTTCACATTGTTCAGAATTGAATACGTTGTAGTAGCGGAGAATCGGAATTTTGGACGTAGTACCCGTATCAGGATCATCTCTATCCATCAACTTCCAGAATACGACAGGCGTGCTCTTTGACCCTTTGATAACGCGTCCACACAGATCACCGCTCTTCCCGCTTCCCACCGCAATACCACGGTTTTTTCGCTGTCATAGAGACATTGAGCGGGTACGCCGCCGAAGTGGGCAAAGGCATCATGATGACGACGGATCAGAGTGAAGAAGTCCCGGCGCGGGGAGA
>CAIMXI010000161.1 GCA_903845365.1 uncultured Geobacteraceae bacterium
CCCCCCCCCCCCCCCCCCCCCCCCCCCCCCCCCCCCCCCCCCCCCCCCCCCCCCCCCCCCCCCCCCCCCCCCCCCCCCCCCCCCCCCCCCCCCCAGGCGTCATGTTATTCATCTTTAACTCCTGTTTTGCTGGTTGATTTTACAGCGGCAGAGCCTGAAAAGCCGATTGCACAACCGATGGCAAGAGCAATAAGAGGGGCGGCGATGCCTATAATTACGACCCCAAGGGCGCACGCACCGACAATTACTCCGGCATAAAGAAGCGCTTTTTTCCATGAGACAGGCATGATACCCCCCTTGCTTATAACACGATTTTCAACAGGTTGGCGTGATTGAATTTTACTATATGCTCCGGAGCCAGGGCGTGTATCAGATCGGTCATCCATTCCCGTGAAGTATGAATCCTGCTGATTTTTACACCACTGTCTTCCCCGGTTCTGATTTCATAATGTCCAATGTGAATCTGCAGCGGCGAGGCTTCGCCGCGCAGCAGGACCTCCAGATCTATAGTCTTGTCCTCGGAGTTAATATCGAGCTTGAGCATTTGACCAAACCTCTCCATCTTGATGTTGAATATACGCCTGATTATTGATTTCGTAATCATGCTGGAGCCCTTATTCCACACGCCTCCCTTCAAGCTTTCATGCGGGTAAGTATTTCGAGCGTGGTATTGATCTCCGCAAGCTCTTCCTTGAACTGATCTTCATGCTTAATCAGGCGTGCCTGAATATCGCAGATTTTTTTCACCGCCACTCCAAGCGCGGCGGTTTTAATGGTTTTTTTCCGAATATTTGCCAGCGTGTAGCCGGCAACCCCCAGGGCGGCAACAGGAGCGGCGAGAACGCCGACACCGACCAGCATCCCTCCGCCGATCAGACCGCCGGCAGCAGCCAACCCTGTTGTGACTCCGGCAGCGGAGAGCCCGGCAACAGTACCAAGTGACGACAACGCTGCAATCGAGCCGACCGCACCGGCGCCGGCGCCAACGGAGGCCGCTACCCCTTCCGTAATACCGGTATGAGTCTTTTCAAGCGTTTGCATAACCTCACGAATATCTTCAGTTGCCTCTTTTTTCATGCTTTCGATGGTAGATGGAGACATGCTCTCCTCCTTAAAAGTATTTTTATTACCGTTTCTGCCTTGACTCAATCAAGCATCTCATGAACTTTTTTCCAATAATAATAGCCGCCTATGACACCGATACCGACAAGGCCGATAGGCCCCCAGACTCCCAGGCCAAGTCCAAGACCTAAGCAGAGCCCTTTTCCGGAGAGACCTGTTCCCACCGTCTTGCAGCATGTCGCCGCCTTGAATCCGGCGCCATGTCCCGCTTTATGTCCGGCGACAGTCATTGTACTTGGGCATTGTAGTTGTTGCATATAGGTTCTCCTTTAATTGTATGTGGTGCATTTCCCGGGCAAACTAAAATGGGACGACGAATTTAACTACTTATCTTCTATTTTGCAAGAACCAAGGTGTCAGTCGATATTTTTTTTGATGAGAGAAAACAGTAGCGCCGCCAATAGTGCCCATCCTATGGCGAGTACGCCGACCAAATGTCCAGTGCCGACTCCGCCGGCACCGTTTGTTTTTTCAATCTCAGCCTGGATATGAGCCGACTCCTGCCTGATCAGGGTGACATCAAGGCTGTGAAACATTGCGTGAAATCGGTTACGCAGTGAAAACAGTTTCATTTCAAGAGGATCAGTTTCAATCCCCTGGCTCTTCAAAACCGTGATCCTCTTTTCGATCGCTTTCAGCATCCTATCGGTCTTCACCATGGCTTTCCTGATCATGAGCGCCTTATCGAAGGTATGGCAACTGCTGCAGTTCTTCTTGTCGATCAGCGCCAGCGAGGCACTGACGATGGCATGGCTGCCGTGGCAGGTTACACAGGTCGGGCCACCTCTGCCTAGAGCGATGCCATGCGCGCTGTTCATGTAGTGCTTGGTGACCCCCATGTGGCAGCCGCCGCAGAGCGCCGGGATTGAGGTGGGGGGTGGAACACCCAGAAATCCGCTTGCCGGGCTCATGGAATTGGCCGCATTCATCGGGTCACCGCCATGACAGGCGTTGCAGGCGATGCCGTGATCGGAATGGATACTGGTCTGCCAGAGCGTGACCGGTTTGCTTAAACGTCCAGGCTGCGCGGCATGGCACTGAATGCAGACGATTACCTGCGGGGCTACCGCCAAAGCCGCAGTTGACGGCATAGCGGAGAGAGCCAGCAGTATCAGGATGATTCGCCATCCCCTCATGAGTAGAGACCCCAAAGCGTCATACCGATCCAGAGAAGGATTCCCCCGATAGCTGAGACGGTGAAAAGCGGCCTTTTGAGCGGGTGCTTCTCGGGGTCACGGTCGATAAACGGCAGGAACGCCAGAAAAGCCATGGCTGCCGCCTGTACCGTCAAACCGATGATTTCACTAGGGAAAAGTTTCAGTGTCTGATAGTTGGCCAGAAAGTACCACTCCGGCTTGATATTGGAAGGGGTGACGAGCGGATTCGCCGGAACGTATGAAATTGAAGGGATAAACATATCGGGGAAGAAAAACACAAACAGCATGAAGCAGGCGAGGTAGAGCGAGATGGAGATCATATCCTGAAGAAAGAAGTTGGGGAAGAACGGAACGCCCCCCGGATGCTCTTCATATTCGAATGTTTTACCCTTCCACTGGTTTCTGCTGTCTTCAAGGCCAAAAGGGGGCGTGGAGACTCCCGTGCGCTGGATCAGGAAGAGATGGAGCCCGATCAGCACAGCGATAACAGCTGGGAGCATACCGACGTGCAGGGTGTAGAAGCGACCGATGGTATGGCTGCCGACCTGTTTGCCGCCACGCAGCATTTCGACGATGCTCTCTCCGAAAAATGGAATTGAGCTGACGCAGTCGGTGGCAACGGTTGTGGCCCAGAAGGAGAGCTGATTCCAGGGGAGGAGGTAGCCGGTCAGGGATATCCCCATTGCCAGGAGCAGAAGGATGAAGCCGGTGAGCCAGTGGAGTTCGCGGGGGCTTTTGTAGCTCCCCATAAACAGTATGGAAACCATGTGGAGCAGAAGCACCAGCAGCATCATGCTTGATCCGACGGCGTGGAACAGGCGCACCAGACGGCCAAGAGGGATTTCGGTCATGATAAATGAAACCGAATCAAAGGCTTTGTCGATGTCCGGCACGTAATAGAGCATCAAGAGCAGGCCGGTGATCACCTGCAGGGCAAAAATCACCAGCAGGACACTGCCTAATGAATACCACGCGTTGACGTTGCGCGGCAGCAGATAGCCGGTGCGCTTCTCCGTTATGATCTCGTGTGTGCCTAAGCGCACATCGATCCAGTTGTATATGCTTCTCAAAAATTCCATTTAAGACGGCCTTTTAGTATTATCCAATCGTTACCACGCCTTTCAGCACTGAGAAAGGTATCTTGGCCAGCCCCTTGGGGGGTGGGCCGGAGATTACTGCGCCATCAACGGTGAAATAGCCGGCATGGCAGGGGCAGAGAAAATCCTGCTGCTCCGCTTGCCACAGCACGATGCATCCGAGATGTGGGCAGACGGCCGAAAGGGCAACCAGAGACCCGTCCTGCTTTCTGACCAGAACCGCAGCAGAGCCATTGAATTCAAAGAATTTGGCCTCCCCCGGCGCAATAGTGTTCAGAGGTATGCTGGTTTTACCTTTCCTGTTATTGTCATCCGGAGGTACCAGATAGAAACGGATGACCGGGTACGATACCGCGGCAAAGCCGATCACCGCGAGAGCTGCGACTCCGCCGAGGCAGGTATTGATGAATTTTCTCCTGCTGTCGTCCATCAGTTCTTCTTCCACTACATCACTCCGGTTACTAATTTCAAAGCGAGCATCAATAGACATATCGCAATAGCCCGCTTGATAAAACGGGGCTTGGTGGTTTTCGACAACTGTGCGCCGAAGTACGCGCCGAGTATGGCGCCGACGCCGATAAAAATGGCAAAGTCGAGGTCAATCTCATGCATGCCGGTAAAAATAATCACAGCGAAAAAACTTGTTATCGCCAGGATGAAATGTGACGTTGCCGTGGCAATATGCACCGGCATGCCGAGTACCGAGTACATCAGCGGCACGTGGATAATCCCCCCGCCGATTCCGAAGAGTCCGGAGAAAATGCCGGTAAAGAAACTCCCCGCAAGCCCAATGGCCATATCAGGCGCGTAGGCGTGCGTTTCACCTTCGGCATCGACCAGCAACCGCTCTTTTGGCTGCTCGAGCGCCTTTGTTCTTACTATCGAAATATCCTTTTCAGTAAAGAGGTGAATCGACAGCAGAATCAAGGTGATACTGAAAAAAATCGAAAAACTGGTAAAGGTAAAATGCTGGGCAACAACAGCGCCGATAAGAACACCGGGAACTGCAGCCGTCGCAAATTTGAGACCTATTTCGTAATCGATCCGCTGGTGCGTGATGTATGAAAACGTCCCTGACAGGGCATTCATAAAAACGGCTGTAATCGAGGTGCCGATTGCAAGCTGCGGTGAAAAATCAAAAAATATCATCAGCATCGGCACATGAATAAAGCCGCCTCCTGCCCCTATCAACGTGCCGATCAAGCCGACGACACAGCCGAAAACGATAAGAAGTATCGCTTCAGGGAGGTCGGTAACTACGGCGTGTCCTTCAATTGCTACCGGGGACGCAAACGCGCTGCCGGCGATCAGGAGAAGTATGAGCATCGGAACAATATACTTTTTCATGAAACCGCGTTTTCCATCCTCTTTACTAAATTGTGCGCGTTGATGCTCTGCTGAAAATATCTGGTCGCTTCTACTTTCTGAGCCTCGGATGCGAATTTGTCGGGATGAAACGCAACCTTGAAAAACTTAAATGCCCTCTCAACCGCAGCCGGGTCTGAGCTGTCATTTGTCCGGATAAAATGCAACCAGCTCTCGGCTAGCGAATCCGGTTTATCCGTCTGTTCACGAGACGAAAGAAGGCCAATTTCATTCAGCTCGATAATTTTCGCGCTGATATCGACCATTTTAAGGCAGAGTTCATAGTATGTAAGATCGCCACGCTTCAGCTCATTTTCAACCAGTCCGACCTCCTGGCGGAGTACATCGGCGGCAAAGAGCAGTTCCGGATCCTGGATAGTCATCATTGTGGCGATGCGCCCCTGCAGACTCTTAACCAGAACCGAGAGCGCCGATTTCTTGTCCTCTTCGGCGGTGCGCAGTTTTGTGCGGAGCTCGCTCAACTGTTTGTCCGGTGAATTTTCTTCCATCACGACAATTTTATGGTTCAGCGCGCTGATCTCGGCGTCCAGTGCCGCTGATTTCTGCTTCAGTTCTGCCAGTGTCAGATCGCGACCCTTGATGATCGCCTCAAGCATCGATTTTTCAGCGGCGAGCACGCTTGTTTTCTCGGCATTGCCTTCCAGGCAGATATATTTGCAGATCAGGAGGGCACCGGAAAATGCTGCGACAACCAGTCCGTACAAGGGAGAAATAGCCGCCAGGTAACCGGGCATAACTGCGGAGTACTGAGAGGCGGCGTATATCCAGAGAGCGACGCATAAAGCCGAGATGTAGGCGGCTGCATCTGTATACCCTGATGTAATAAACCTGTAGAGCATATACGTTCCGGCTACTGCGCCGCAGGATCTGCGGTCGGCTTCATCAGTTTGCTTTTCGTGGTACTGAAAAACCTGGTCAGGCTATGCAGTGCGCTTTTCAATCTGTTACGGTAGCCGATGTCGTAGACGCCTATCGTTCCGGAAGCGTACTGTACGTAGGCGCTTGTGCCGTCGGAACTTATCGTCACGTCGGAAGCCGGGGAAGTCAGCCCGATTGTCCTGCTGATTTTTCCGGAGGCGAGCTCGATGACCGCTATCTTCTGGGTATCGAGGAGGAAAAGCCCCCATTCGCCATGCGATTCGATATCAAAAGCGGTAACGCCCTGCGTGGCAAGCTGGAAAAACCGTTTGACCGGCTCTGCGGCGGTTACGACGGAGAGCCCGCCAGCAGAGAGCCAGGCGTAGGTGGTGCCATCCAGACCCTTCTTGAAGAGGAGCGGCATGTCCGGGTCTAGCCCCCCTGCCATAGTGCGATTTTTCAGATCAAACAGAGAGAGTGTGTCGGACTGAAGAACATACTGCCCGTTGCCGTAATAGTAGGCTCGCGACGTCGGATTGCTCTTTTGCAGTATGGTGACCGTGTTCCCCTCTTTTATGTCGATTACCTTGATATAGGTTTCGCCGGTAACAAGAAGATATTTCCCAGCCGGATGCGGATCCAGCCAGAGTATCGGTTCCGGCTCATCAAGCTGCAGAATCTGTTTCCCGGTCGCCGCGTCAAAAAAGCCGATACTGCCGCTGTTATCAGCCTTCATCCCCCCCGCCACTACGATGGAAGAGGCCGGTACGAAACGGAGCGAGAACACCTGAAACCCCGCGCCGCCGTCAATTTCATGAAGCGGTGCTGTTTCGGGGAGTTGCCAGACCATGATGACGTCGTCTGATGCGGCAGCGGTCAGATTGTATGGCGCGTTATAATCAACTACGACCTCTCCGGTAAGCCCGGCCAAGGTCGCTGACGGTTTCTTAGAAATTGAGATGCCGCGAAAACTGCTCTTTCCTGTTGCGCTTTTTGCTGCGCCTGGTCCGCGTGATCCGCGTGATCCAAAGAGGGTGCTCAGATCGTACTTGGCGGCTACGACGAGCGCTGTCACTAAAAAACATACAAAAAACAGATATTTGACTATCTGGTTCATTTTACTGCAGCGGGCAGTTTGACTGTTTTTTCAGCTTTGTCAGCAATAAACGTTTTTGCATGCCTGAAGCCAAGCGGATATGCAAAGAAAAATCCGGGAACCAGTTCGAGGCTTGTATTGTAGATATTGGCTGCCGTGTTATATTTTGCCCGCGCCATAGCAAGCCTCGTCTCGGTATTGGCAAGTTCATTCATCAGGTTCTGGTATGTCACGGATGATTTCAGATCGGGGTAATTTTCCGCAACCGCCTGGAATTTGGAGATGGCCGTTTTGAAGTTGGTGAGGGTCTGCATATCAACCGGCAGTGAGGTGCTGTCAGCGGTCAAATCCTTCAGCGAACCTAAGGCGCTCCGGACATCGGCGGCATGCACAAAGACCTTCCCCTCATACTGCATATACTCGGCGACCGCCTTGACAAGCCCAGGGATGAGATCACTCCTCCGCTGCAGCTCAGCTTCTATCTGCGCAGACTCAAGGTGCACCATAAACAGCTTGGTTGTGAACATGTTATAGTAATAGACGGAACCGGAGATGAACAGGAGGGTTAATGACATAATGGCAATCTTTGCCGCAACATTCTGCTTGTCCCATGCCTTGCTCTTGATTTTTTTCAAGAGAGTGCGCGGCTTATCCCTTAACATTACCGGTTTGGGGGTAATGAGCTTCAACTCTTCGGCGTACAGTCTTTCAATAACATCTTTCAATGGCGTCTACCCTTTAACCGTCAGGAACATCGAATTACCGGAACGGATGATATCCAGCGTAAAGCCCTTCCTGCTGTCAACCCTTTTTGTCGCCTTGATAAAGGTTTCGAGATCCTCGACCTTGGCACCGTTTATCCCTTTGATGATATCGCCGTTTTTCAGCCCGTTGGCGGCCAGAATTCCGCTGCTGTTCTGGATGAGCACTCCGGTTTTTGTGATGTTGGCAAATGCCGGGAGAATCGGTGTTACGGTCGCCCCGAGCGGCCACTTAAACGGTGCGGCGCCAGGCTGCGGCGCTTTCTGACCCTGTGGGGCGGTTTTAACCCTGACATCCTGACGTGTGCCATTGCGCGCTAAAAGTACATCATATCTGCGGCCAAGTTTTCCCGACGTAATTATATTATTGAGGGTGGCGGTATTAAGGATTTTTCTCCCGGCGATGCGCAGGAGAATATCGCCTCGCTGGATACCGGCCAGAGCCGCCGGCCCCCCCTGAGCAACAGCAGTAACAAGAACCCCCTCGGGGTGGAGCAAGCCGGCCTGTTTGCAGACGATGTCATCAGCGTCGACCAGCGCGAGTCCCATAGTCAGATCGGTATAGAGCACCGGCTGACCGGCGGCGATATACTGCCCGTTACCGGTGGCGGGCCCCCCCAGCGTCCGCCCGAAAAGGCCTTTTGCCCTGCCTGCTCCGGCACCGATTGGAATACCAAAGAGGGTCTGCTGCTGCAGAGGCGGATCGGCATTAACGTGTGCTCCCATGGGGGTCTGCTGCTGGAGCAGCGGATCGGCATTGACAATCATACCCTGGTTGTTAAGCAGGAATGGATCTGCGTTTACAGGCATTGCCTGACCGTTCTGCAGGAACGGATCCGCATTTATCTTCACCCCACCCTGCTGCACAATTTGCGGATGACAGTTAAGACAGTTACCGCGCGGCTGGTGCGGAGGTGTGATTACCTGGCCGCTTGGAAGAGTGAAAGTATTGCTGCCTGCATTATAGGCAACCGGTGTAGCTACGGCAGCGCCGGGAGCCGCTGGAGTCGCGGGAGTTTCACCCAGTTGCGGGTGACAGTCAAGACACTTGCCGAGCGGGCCGTGCGGTGCGGCAATAATCTTCCCACCCGGAAGCCTGAAAGCATTGCCGACCTGACGCCCCTGGCTAGTCCAGGCGACGAGCTGTCCGCCACCGATAGCGGGAGTTATATTGCCGAAGTCGATTACACCGCCGACAAGATCGGCGGCACGATTGATCGGGATTGCGAAGCCGATGCCGTTGAATACGCCGGTCGGAGCAAAGATGGCGGTGTTGATTCCTATTACTTCACCCCGGACATTAAGCATCGGGCCGCCGCTGCTGCCACGGTTTATGGAAGAGTCTGTCTGGATGAGGTTTTCATAGACGGTGTCGCCGACCTGCAGTGTACGGTTACGGCTGCTGATCATACCGGAGGTGACCGTCTGCTCGAAGCCGAACGGGCTGCCGATGGTCAGCACCATATCGCCGGTTCTGGCGGCGTCGGAATTACCGAGTGCGGCATGCGGAAATGGGCCGGTGCCCTGAATACGGAGCAGAGCCATGTCGCTGCGCAGATCCCCCTTGACCATTTTAAGCGGATACTCTTTTGCTCCCCCAGGACCGTACAGGGTAGCTTTCAAAGCTTCCGCACCGGCGATGACATGATAGCTGCTGAGAACATAACCACGGGGATCAATGATGACACCGGAACCGATTTTGTTAAAGGCGACGTCATTCGGCAGGGGATCTATCATCCCCTGATTTGCGGCTGTCGGCGTGTTTTTCATGGCGGCGTCAATGCTGATGACTGCCGGTCTGACCGAGTCAATGATGCTGTGATAGGAGGTCTGGACATCGCCGACAGCTCCCGGTGCCTGTGCAACCTGCACGCCGTTGGCAATTCCTGCGACAGGTAGCGCCACCGCTGAGGCGCTTGAGGCGCTGTTTTGAGCGGTCTCTTTCTGAGCGCTCTGCCCCCTGTTGAGGAAGTTGTTGACGTAACCCTCCTGCTGGGAACCTTCGTACAGCGCCCAGACGAGTGTCACGATAGCCATAACCACAAGCGCCCATATCCAAGGCTTGTAATTTTTGGAGCACCTATGGTCAGGTTGCTGAATAGTACTTTTGGTACTTTCAGTAGTTTTCTGAGACGACATCAGCGACTCCTATTCAACTTTCAGTAGTTTTCTGAGACGACATCAGCGACTCCTATTCATCCTGCTTGCGGGTTGAAGATTCGGCCTCTTGAGCGGCGCTCTTCTTGACTTTGAATGAAGTTCGCATGCCGGTGTTTTTGATGCCGGCCAAAAGAGCGATGGCACCACCGCCGATAAGCATCAACGGCAGAATGGCAATCAGTACATCCACCATATACCACCAGTATTTTACAAGACCCCAGAATCCGAGACTCAAAGCGATCAGACCAAATACGATACTTAACATACCATCTCCCATGCAACTTTATTTTGTATGCAATTAGCTGTTTTTATGTTCCATCTCAAGTGATTTCTTGAAATATCTTACCGCTTCGTCGCGCATTCCTTTTGCTTCGTAAGCAAATCCGAGACTCTGATATGCTTTGACAAAATCAGGTTTGAAGTCGATTGTCTTCAGATAGGCTTTGATGGCCGCATCGTGATCATTTCTGGCATCGGCGATCAGGCCGATTTTGTAGTACGCATCGGCGTACCCAGGATTTAAGGCAATCGCCCTGTTCAGCGCGTCCAGGGCATCGGCGTTATTGTCATTGGAAAAATGGACGGAGCCGAGCAGGTAGAAAGCTTCTGGTATGTTTTCATCTAGAAGGGTAACTTTACGCAATGTTTCAAGCGCATCGCTGCTCTGCCCGAGGCGGGTGTAGATCTTGCCGAGTTTGAACAGCACTCCGGCGTTATCCGGTTCGGCCAGAAGTATTTTTTTATAGGCTTTTATGGCGCCGTCATAGTTTCCCTTTTTCTCCAGGTCGTCACCAAGTTCGTTGTGGATCTCCTTGGTGCTCTCAGGGTCAATCTGCAACAGGCTGTTGTAGGCATCGATTGATTTATTAACCAGTCTTTTGGCGTTTATTGATACCGCTTTTACAAAAAACTGCAGGTCACTGTTGTCCATGAATCCCATTAGCTACTCCTCTGATAAATATTTTATTCAATCAGGTGCCCGACAATGAGCAGCACCAGCCAGACAAGAAAGACCGTCTGCTGGGTATGAATGAGCCGCATCTGTTTTTTAGTGTCGCTTGAGAAGCTTTTGGAGCGCATCAGCATTCCGGCGAGAGTCAGCCAGACGGTTACCAAAAGGCTTGCATAGAGAAATATATTGCGCTCATCGGAAAAATGCGCATGGATCGTCATCGCAATAAACGCGACGATATTAATGTTCATGTGGAGGTCAAGATATTTTTTGAAAAATATCGCGACATCCCTCGGCCACGGCTTGAACTGATTTGCAATCAATCTGGCCGGATAGTAGGCGTTGGCAAATACGAACAGCAGCAGGCTGACGATGCCAAAAAAATCGCTTATTGCCTCACCGCTTATCACTGGAAGAGCCTCTCTTGCACGTTAATCCACCGGGTAGGTTGCTACCGAGATACCGCTGACTCCCTCTACTCCGCCCATAATCGCTTCACGAACTTTTTCAGTAATGTCATGTACCTCCAGCACCGAAATTTTTTTCGAAACTGCAATTTCCAGATCCACCCAGCTCTTCTGCCCCATTTTGCGGCTCTTGATCGAATGCACCCCGGAAACTCCATCTATTTTCAGAGACGCCGCAACGATCTCTTCTATGACATCCCGATCGGCGGATACGTCGATCAAACCGTTTATCCCTTGCAGAAACATCTCCACGCTCATATTGAAAATGAAGAGCGACACAATGACCGCAGCTATGGTATCCGCGTTCGGGTAGCCAAGCTCCGCCCCGATCAGCCCAAGCAGAACGGCGACTGAGGTGATGCTGTCGGCCTTGCTCTCATTGGCATCGGCGATCATTGCGGGGCTGCATAGCTGGGTTCCCGCACAGAGATTAGAAGTGTACATCAAATAGCTGAAGCAGAGTGAAACCAAGGTTGCGAGCAGCGCTGGATACCCTGGAACATCGTGAACTCCCTGCTTGAAAGTATGCAAAGCATCCACAAAGATTGAGCCGGCACCGATGAAAAGAAAGACGCTGGCGCAGATGGTGCTTATATACTCGATTTTGCCGTAGCCGTATGGGTGCTTGTCGTCATGCGGTTTATCGGCAATTTTAAGGGCTACCAGTATGAAGAGCGATGACATGGCATCGGCTGCCGAATGGACACCATCAGCCACAAGACCTTTACTGCCGGTCAGTGTGCCGACAACGACCTTGAAAATAGCCGCAATCGAATTGCCGTAAAAGCTCCAGAGTGGAGATGTTTCACCGCATCGTGAACATTCAGGATACTTCATAACACCTTGTCGTTTTAGTTATTTTTCGTTCCTCAAGTACTTCTCGCCGACCCCTTCCTGAAAGGGGTGGGAGTGAAAGCCGAGCGGTCTGGCAAACAGTTTGTACGGGAACACATTCAGCAGCGTGTTGAATTCGCTTACTTTTCTGTTGTACGCCAGCCTGGCATTTACAACACGCAATCCCGAGGCCTGCATAGCCTCCATCAGAGCGATGTACGGATCCATGCTTTTCAGATCCGGGTAACGCTGCTTAAGAGTGTCGAACTCACTTATGATCTCAAATATCGGATTGGTTTTTTCCAGTCGAATTTTATTGTTGCCGGGAGGAATCAGCAATGCATTCAATTCGACCAGATGTATATGGATTTTCTCCTCAAGTTTGTTGTAATCCCTCACTGCTGCCCGCGCCACGGCAAGATGATCAGCCCGACGCTTCATTTCCAGCTCAAGCAGCCCTGAGGCGGTGAAAAGCAGATGCTGCTCCTCGACAAAAACGTTGTTGGCATGCCTTGCAAACAGATAAATCAGTAAGACAACGGCAACAAGCAGTACTACGTAACGGTTTCGGGTAAACATCCGGCTTCATCCAGGTTTTCAGAGGAATCTTCCCATGTGCTGAAGTATTTTCTAGCCTGGTTACCAATCATCATGGTTGACGCGATATTTAATGAAGCGGAAATCGGAATGCCGAGGAATGGAATCAGCCGGTAAGCTTTGCCGGCAAATCGCGGGGCGAGTTTAGCCGACACATCCAGGGCTGAATCCGGTATTCCCTTCCGGAGATAGGCAACACTTATCTCGTCAACAACGCCGCGCAGTGTTCGCACAGCAATCCCCTTTGCCGCTTCGGCGCTGCCGGAGAATCCGAGTAGCGCGAGAGAAACCGCCATCAGCTCTTCTTCATCCATCTGCACATCGTAGGCGATTGAGATGGCGTAGCAGAGTTCGATCTGTGTTCTGACCAGATAGGCAAGATCAGCCGTAATCCCGGCCAACAGTGTGCCGATAAGGCCAACACCCGGAATTGCTGCGGGGACACTTGCCAATCCACCAAAGGCCGCCGTTTTCATGGCAGCCCGCTTTATTAGCTTGCTGCTGACACCGTACGAGACATAGCGCTTCGGCTTGCCGCCGTGCGCCAGATCGTAGTCACGCTCCATCCTCCGGACTTCCGCCCGAATGTCCGGGAGCGATTTTCCGGTAACCATCAGTATTTTAGAAAGCCAGCCGTTATCGGTCATGGCACGTACGGTTCAAATACCACATGCACCGCAGTATGATTACCAAAGGCCGCCTGTATGCTCTCCTTTACATGCTGTACGATAAGATACCCCTCCTGGTGACTCAGCGAATGGTCGATCTTTATTGTCATATCTATCGAGAGCCCTTGTCCCAGGTGACGTGCGACAACTTTGACAACTTTGCGGACACCCGGAACCACTTGTGCGATTGATTCGATCTGCTCCACCGTCTTCGACGGGAGTGCGGAGTCAAACAGCCCTTTCAGGGCATCTTTGAGCATTTCAAAGCTCATTACCAACAGGCAGACAGCTTCAATCAGGGCGACAAGAGAATCCAGAAACACCAGTCCCAGATAACGCGCACCCAGCACCGCTCCGGCAACCATTATTGAGGATATGGCGTCGGAATGGTTGTGGCGGGCATTTGCGAGCATTGAAGGACTGTTCAGCTTCTCCCCGACACAGAGCAGATATTGCGCCAGTTTATAATTCGCTACGACAGAAATAAGAGCGGCCCAGAAAGCGATCAGCTTAGGGGCTCTATCGTAACCGTAGTAAGAACTCCAGATACCCTGTACCGAGTTCACAAACAGGAAAACGGTCGCGATGATCAGGCCGACGCTTATCAGAAACAGCGCAATATACTCGACCTTGCCATGTCCGTACGGGTGTTGCTCATCGGCTGGTTTACCGGAAATCTTTATCCCGATAACCACGACTAAAGCAGCGATAAAATCTTTAAACGAAAAAAGGGCATCCCCCAGAATAGCCTTACTGCCGCTGAGATAGCCGATTATCGCTTTAAAAACAGCCAGGGAGAGGTTTGCATAGACTGCAGCCCACCCCGCTTTTTTCTCGCATCTGCGACATTCTTCAAAGTCGCTTCCGCAGCCGTTACTGTTACTCAGAGAAGCACGTGGCATTTAGAACATGCACCCCTGTTGCCGTGCGGCGCGGGTGTCCCTTTTTTAATGTTTGGCGCAGTTTTGGCGAGAATATCGCCCAGGTCTTTGGCCATCTGGTTGAGGTTGACTCCAGCGGGCGCTATCGCGTGACACGAATCACAGGGGCCATAATTGCCGTGCGGAGCCCTGTCGGTGGCAAGGATCATCGGCGCCCCCTCAATCTGGGCGAAACCTAGTTCGTCCGGGCCGTTGATGGCAACGTTTCTGGTGGCGCCGCGCCTGAATATCGTCACCTGTGCCTGGTTCGCCAGGGCAACCTGCTTTGTGGCATTTTTAAACGATCTAAGGTCAGTAACCTGATTTCCGTTGACGGCGGTAATGACATCACCGGCCAGGAGACCGGCATCTGCGGCGATCAGCGTTACTTCGTCAACAAAAACACCAGATACGTTGGCGGGGATGTTGTTGGCTTTTGCCACCGCCGGCAGCAGGGGGCCAGCTTCAAGGCCGATCCAGTGCGCTTCAATCCAGGTTTTCCCCAATGCGCCGCCAGCTACAGGCACGACATACTGGTTGCTGAATCCGTACGGATTCTGGAACTGAGCCACCTGAACATTCTGCTGGACATTCGGATCAACCTGGCGACTGAGACGAGGCTTTCTCTCGCCCATCAAAAACGGGTTCTCCTCAGGCATCGCCAGAGGATTCTGGCGATTCTGCTGTTTTAAAAACTGATCGCCATTCAGAACATTCATCTGCCCCGGATTTCTCCCCATATTGAACGGGTTCTCCTCTTTCATGATAATCCCTGCGACAGGTGTCGCGGTATTTGCATTTGCGGGAGGTGCAACTCGCCTGGCAGGCTCGGCGGGCTCAATTTCTGCGGCTTCTCTTCTTCTGACCGGTCCGTCGGCAAGATAAAAAAAGTAGACATAGACAAAAGAGCCGATCAAAGCCAGCAGAAAGAGTGGATTGGCGAGAAATCTAAGCTGCTTCATGAGCCTTGCTTGCTACAGTCTCTGGATGAACGCCGCAGACCTCATCGATCTTGTGAGTTGCAAACTCTTCAACTTTTTTGATCAATTCAGGGTTGGTCCTGTTGATCAGTTCATAGATAACTGCGCCTATAAAAATACCCGAAAAAACGCCTACCAATATCTTGCTCATGTTGTTACTCCTTTTTCCTTAAAGTTGGCAGCGGTATCACACTCACAATGCTTCAGTTTTACACTGAACGGAAATACCAGACCGCTTCTTACCTCTTCAAATCCGGCAATATCTTTTTCAATGCCGTTAAGTTTGACGATAATATCCGACAGAGTGGCATCTTTCGAAAAATCGCTCTCCCCCTCTTTCATCAACGCCTCAACCCGTTCGCCAAAACTTCTTGAGAGTTGATCTCTTTTACGGTGAAGTGTTTTGATGTCATACGCTAAAAAAAGTCGTTTTGAGCACTGAGTTGCAGTGCCGGCCGTCTTTTGCACGACATCAACAAATATGTCTCCAATGTGTTTGAGATTATATCTAACGTCAAATGCCATAATTTTGTCTCCTTTGCAATATATAAAGCATCTATTACGAAACCGGGAGCGCTCTTACTCTATGCTCTTTTCAACGCTTTTTTCAACAAGCTGCTGGCTCTTCCTCGCTTTCCGCACCTTTTTATAGAGCCAGAGAACTCCTATGGTTGCGAGCACTCCGACCAGCATACTTCCTACAATTATGGAACTTAGCCCAATCGGGCGCGGATCACCGAGAATAATTTTGACCGGAACAGGAGTACCGTTCTGATCTAGGAACAGAACGGCAAAGAAGAGGGTAATAACCGTAGTAAAAAATATAACTTTTTTTTGCATATTGACCAGCCTTTATTTTTCTACGTAGCTGGGTACGGCCCTACTCTTTCTTTATCCCTTTTAAAAACCCGATCGCGCAGCCGGTCAAGCCAAACGCCTTTAGTACCAGCAGAGCCGGGATGGCAACCTCGGCTGCCGCCGCTGCGACTACCAGACTTATCCCTGTAACTACACCGACGCCCAAACCGGCGGCTGTTTTGCCAAAAATAGTGCAGGCTGTATGAATATTTTCCTCAGTTGTAGGATTCAATGCCGCCTCCTTTTCTCAATATATAAATTAATTACCAAGCAGCAAGATATGCTCAAGCCGGACCTTGTCGCCATGCTCAAGTAACTTGCACTTATATTCAAGTAATTTGCCGGTCTCTTTGAGGCAGATCCCGGTCAAAATATCACTCAGGCTCGAGATATCGTCGAGATAAATAAATGTGCCGTCAGTCTCGCTGGCCATCCATCGGAAACTGGATTCGGTCTCATGGATGTTGTTGCAGAGGATCGGATAAATTTTGATCCCTTTGGCTTTGATGGCCGCAACTTCCTGCCGGTAATCTTTCATCCGCGCACAGCCCCTGAAGCTGTCGATGACACCATGGGCAGGCTTATCTCCTACCAGCACAATCGCTTTTGGTGTTCTTGACAGACCCCAGTCCAGATTGACGGCATCATATAACGCACATTCGACCGCTTCGGCATCGTTGCCCCCCACGCCGATATGCAGATCTGGCGAACGGAGGAAATCCACCATCTCTTTTTTATCAAAAGTGAGCGGTAGTATTTTGGTCAGATAAAATTCATTCTCCCCTTCGTCACCATGATCCTTATAGGCGACGATGCCCATCCTCACCCCCTGGGAATACTCGAACACATCCTCCATGATTTTAAGAATATTATCCCGCACTTCATGAATGTAAGGTTCCATGCTGCCGGTGGTATCGATGGCAAAAACCACATCGAGTGATGATTCTACAAATAAGCGGCCACTTTTTAGATGACTTTCCCGTTCACTCATCTCCTTGACCAGCCGGGCTTTTTTCGCTTCAACTGTTTCCATAATACGTCTGCTCCAGCCGGTAGTGGTCTAACCTAAGACGGCAGTTTATTGCCACAAAAAGGCACAAAAGTCACAAAAAGCATGATGTTATAGTGAGTGAATATTTAACCCTTTTGGTTAGTGGGTCGTATCGAATAACCCCCAAATATTTCTTGTGCTTTTTGTGCTTTATTGCGGCTAAATGCTTTTTTAGGTTTAATCTTCCGTAGTCAACTTGCGCTTTTTGATGCTCTCTTTTACTGAAGTAGCTAAAGCCTCTTTCTCTCCGGAAAGGAGAGCATTTCTGCGCTTACTCAGCTTTTTAAAGTAGTCCGTCGCATCCAGCTCTTCTGGCTCTTCTACTTCCGGTTTCTCTGCTTCCGGCTCAGCAAGCTCTTCCGTGGCAGACGGTGTCTCATGACCTTCGAGAATCTCGTTCAGTTTATATTTCTCGACGTCATCTGCATGCAGGGTGCTGGCTACAGTCTCAATCTCTTCCCTGGTCGGAGGGGCGGGAGTTTCTACAGGAACCGGAGTTAGTATGGAAAATTGATTCCGGAATAATCTGGTGCGAAAGCCCGATCCTGATTCCTCTTTTACGAAGGCATCCGGTCGTAACCCTGGGATAATGGGTGGGTGATCCGAAACTACGCCATCGGCATCGACAGGCGCTGACGGCACAGCCCCCACTTCAGCAGACGTCTCGGCGGTCTCTTCAGGCGCGGCAACCGCAGCGGCATTCTCAGGGAGTTCCTCTGATGCCGCTTCTACAGGCGATTCTGGCGAGGTCTCCAACTCATCATGCAGCGCTGGAGCCGCTTCCTCAGCTACAACCGCTTCCGCAGCTTCGGCTTCCAGAGCGCTCTCCTGCGGCACTTCGACCGCAGCGGCAGCCGTAACCGTGGCTGGTTCATGAACCCTGAATACCTCCTCAGCTTCAGGCACCGGAACAAATGGCGGGTGTTCTACTGAGGCTACATGCGACACCCTGAAATCTTCCGCATCTTTATGACTGCTCTCAGGCACTGTCTCGGCAGGAAGATCCGTTGTTGCCACTGCCAGCTCTTCTTCAACAGCAGGCTCTGCAATCAGTTCATCAGCAGCGGTCACTGCTTCCTCGATGACTGGCTCAGCAGCGGCAAGATCTTCCTCTATTTCGTGGACGACCGCCTTGATATCTTCTTCTGTTGGCTGCGGCATGACTGGTGGGGGAATATCGGGCCATTTTGTTCTGCTGTAAACGTATGGGGTGCTCCCCTCTTCAGGGTCGATGCCAGAGAGTTCGGTCAATTTAGCTACAGACTCCAGAGTTGGAGCACTCACTGTCACACGGATTTTTGATGGTTCGCCCTCTGCGTGAGCGGACGTTGCGGAAACAGCCTTAATAACAGCGCTCTCTGTTACAGGGTGTGCTGCGGAAGCATCGACAGCATCGACAGCCTCAGCTGCAACCGGCGATTCAACCGCAACTTCTTCGAGTATCGGCTCGTCCTTCGCGGCTGAGATAGCCTCGGCTGCAACTGTTGATACCGCCGGAGTTTCTTCAGTTACCGGCTCATCCTTCGCAGGTGCGGCAGCGTCTTTCGCAGGTTTTGGAGCTGGCTTCGCCGGTGCTGCTGCTGCGGCCTTCGCCTTCTCCGCTTTGCCAACGGGCGAAAGCTCGGCTTTACGCTGGTTCAGGGTGGCGACTTCAGCTTTAAGTTCATTAATTTTTGCAACAAGTGCAACTACCGGCGCGGCGGTGATGGCCTCAGCAGGATCCGGGTATTTTACCGATTCCTTGGCAACCTCCAGATAGAGACCTTGTATTTTTTTGTCACATTCTGCAAGTTTGCGCTCAATGCCTGATTTTTCACCCGGCAGGTACCCAGAGACCGATTCCGCTATGGCGTGAATAAAAAACTTCGCGACTCCGGAAGATTCTGATGGCGCCTTTTTTACGTCTGGTTGCGCTTTCTTTTCCGCCGGTTTTTGCTTCTCCGGCTTTGGCTTCGGTTTGGCCAAATCGGCTAACTGAAGTTTTAATGAACTGATTTCGGCGTTAAGTTCATTGATCTTTGCATTAATGGCGGCAACCGCACTGGAGTTGATTGCTTCAAAAGGATCGGGCTGTTTTGCGACTTCCCTGGCAAAATCAACGTAGAGCTGGCGTATCTTCTTTTCGTTGGCAAAAATTTTCCTCTTTAGCCCCGCCTTTTCACCCGGCATAATTCCTGTTATCGATCGGGCAATCATGCAGGGTATTCCGCAAGGTTTCTCCTCCGGCTTTTTAACTCCCTTTATTGCATCGATCTCGGCAATGCGCTGCTTCATAGGCTCGATTTCTTTGTGAAGCTCCTTGATCGCAGTAAGGAGAGCCGTCACGGCTGTAGATTCGAGCGCTGCCGCAGGGTCTGCAAACTTTGAGGTTTCTTTTGCAATTCCGGCTGACAGTGCATTAATCTTCTTTTCCTGCTCTTTGATCCTCCCGGCAAGCTTTGATCTTTCGCTGGGTGACAACGCTGACATCGTGCAGTTAAAAGCAGCCGACCCGGCATCAAAAGCCGAAACAATTGCACAACCTCCCGCATTCATTGTTCGTGCAATCACGTTAATTAATACTGCCATCGCCTTCTCCCCCCTTAAATCACTAAATTTATCACGCTACCTGATATCGTTAACAGTCATAAAGGCATAAACTCCAGTCACTCATCCGGCACGGCGGGAGAGTGACTGGAGTCTTGGTTGCTACCGCAATTACTCCACCATGTTAGTTATGGCTTATTTTCAGCTTTTTTCTGTTTCAGCTCGGCCCACAACTCATCAGGCGTATCCTTGGCATACATGAGAGCGCCGTTTGCGCCGGCATAGACAGGATCCGGAACCTTTCTGACAGTGCCGTACCCCAGTGACTCCTTCATATGTTTTTCCAGCTCTTCTCCAAGGCCGATTATCTGGCTCCCGCCGCCTGCAAGGACAATATTCTCTTTCAACTGATCCTGGAATTCAGGATCGTATGTTGAGACAAGGTATTTGATTGCATCCGAAATTTCCGGAACTATGGCGGCGCACGCCTGCCGTAATTCGTCAGTCAAATCCATTTCCGTCGGTTTTCCGCATACCGGCAGGGTAAGGATCAGCCTTTCATCGGTATCGGCGATCAACGCATGCTCTTCCTTAAACGAGCGAAGCATGTTTATGGTGTAATTCGCATCGGGGAATTTGGCATCCAGCAGGTCAAAAAAGACGTTGTCGATATAGTCACCCGCTTTATATGTCGTCAACTGATCTTCTTTCGTCGGATAGACTCCAGACATCCTGCAGAGGTCAACCGTCCCCCCTCCAATGTCGATGATGAGGGTGTTGTTCAGTAAATTCATACCGTACGCGACCGTAAAAGGTTCAGAGACTATCTGGGCGGCATCGAACAGAGATTCCGTCAAATCAAGCAGCGCCTGATTGTTGTTCTCGTTCGCAAGGGCGGGTGTACCGATGACGGCTCGTATCAGATAATCCTGCGGCCTCCCCTGTGTTGCCAGGCCGATCAGATGCTTGAAGAGCAGTTGCGCCACCCAGGAGATATGCTGATAGTCAGCAAGATTTTCCTCCGCATGATCCGAATACTTCAGAACCCCCCGTTCAAGCGGGCGGAACACGTTACAGGACAAGCGGTTTTTAATCGCGTCGTCGCCAATCAGAAACTCCTTGCCAAGGAGCCTCCGTGAAATCATGTCCTTCGGGAATCCAACATAGCTCGGCACGCAGGCACGCACACCGTTATCAGCCGCGATCACACTTATTGAGCTTCCAAAATCAATTCCGACGTTCATAACTTTCGGTTCACGCATGAAACCCCCTTTTATACACCCGTTTTATTTAGACTAATCCAGTATTAGTAAAAAAGCATCTTTCCACGGAACCATGCAGATCGGCATGGGGCAACTTCCAGATAAACACTGACTCCTGCAAGCCATGCATAGAGCCAAATTTACATGGCGAAGGTTATTTCACATTTTTTTAACCGTGTCAACAGCCACATTTCGCAAGCAGCTAATTTTTCTTGATCCCTTTTACAAATCCGAGCGCCCCACCAGTCAGGCCAAATGCCTTTAACAGCAATAATGCCGGCACGGCAACATCGGCGGCAGCGGCAGCGACAACCAGGCTGATGCCGCCAACGACTCCAATTCCCACGCCGGCCAACGCTTTGCCGACAATAGAGCAGGCGGTGTGAATGTTATCTTCCGCCGTATTTGTACGGCAGTAATGATTGACGATCTGTTTTGCCTCAGCACTTTTCTCTGTTGTTGCCGTTTCCATTTCCGGTCACCTCATATATTTTCAAGTAGTACATCACTAATGATATCGCTTCCTGCCGTATCTTCGACCACAGGATAAAATTCAGGCTCAAACCATCTGTTGAAGAGTGCAAAGGTTCTATTTTGTGGCCACTTTATATCGTCGATGCAGTACTGAAATAACTTCTCGGCAAAAATGTCTGCATGAATCTGGTGAAGAATTTCATCTTTTTGCCGATTATCCTCAAACTCCGGGATCAGATACGCCTTGCAGCCTGTATTCAGATCTCTGATCGTGATTTTACTTTTGCCCGGCAGCGAGGCAACCCAGTCCCTGAAAGGCTCTTTGGCTTTTATAATCAACAGGCTCCTGTTTACGGTCGTGATCTGCTTGTCCGTCTGGGACATTTTCACGGCAACAAAAGAGCTGTCATAACTATCGTGCATATATATTCTGCCGGTAAGGGTCTCGCCGGAACAGGTAAAGTTTCCGTAACCACTGACCGGATATGATTCGTTGTTACCAACCCAGGTGAAGAGGTATCTGTCCTTAGCCTCCGTAATATCCATCTGGCCGTCAAAGCCGATGAAATGGAGCTTACCTTTTTTCCCTTTAATACTGATTCGGGCACGTTCCACCAGGGCGGTGGTATCGGTGCCTTCCCATATTTCCATCTCGACAATTTCATACAAGCCGTTAATCGGCATACTGCGCGCTCCGCTTATTCATCGTGACTACTGTATTGCCTTCAAGCGAGTCAATATTTCAAGTATCGTTCTGATCTGCACCAGCTCTTCCCTGAAATGTTCTTTGTGCTGGATCAGTTGGGACTGAATCTCACAGATTTTTTTGGCACTCATGCCGATCGCAGCGGCTTTTTTTGCCTTCTGCCGTCTCTTGGCCAATCCGTAGCCGACCGCGCCCAGGGCTGCGACCGGAGCAGCTAAAACGCCAATACCCAAAAGTGCTCCACCCCCCAGCATACCGCCCGCAGCGGCAAGCCCAGTTTTTACTCCGGCGGCGGATAAGCCCGATACCGTACCCAGTGATGACATCGCCGTAAGCGAAGTAGCCGCGCCGGTTCCTGCGCCAAGAGCGGTTGCCAGTCCTTCGGTGATGCCGGCATGTTTATTCTCAAGATTCTGCAGAACATCTCGCAGGTCCTCCGCGGCCTTTGTCCTCAGACTCTCAACAATGGATGCCTTCATGGCCAGAGTCTCGACGCTTCTACCGGTGCTCGGCTTATCCACTTCTGCCAGTCTTTCAAAAAAAGGAGCCTTATTCACACCCAGCTTGTTGCTTGAAAAATCACTGCTTGTATCCACTCGCGCTGTCATTTCACACCTCCTATAAGAACTTTTTTTTCAGGCTCGAAATTGATGATTCACACTTCTTAACTATTGAAGTAAACCGATCCTCCAGCCCGCTCGTCTGTTTTTTATGCTCTGCGATATCACGTTCAATCTCGTTAAACCTGGCGACAAGCTTCGTCAACGCTTCATCGCGACAGACCTCACTCTGCCCCTCACGTAACAGAACTGCAACCCGATCAATGATTTCGCCGGCAATCTTCTCCTTTTTGGAGGAGAGCGAGGTGATGCCGTAGTTTGTGACAGCGCCCCTTGAAAACGCCATGGCAGAGTCTGCTGACTTTTGAACCACGCCAACAAAAATAGTGCCAACTTGCTGCAGGTTGCGTCTAAAGTCAATGTTCATTAGAGTCCCTTCCTTTACCAGGTTATGGTGGGGTCATAAGCAACATATTCAATGTATTACAACATTCTTTGTAATGATATCCGGCTTGAGGGCTAACGGTTTATATATTGTTTAGGCATGTTTTATGCCTAACTCATATTTTATATTAATACTGCAATTACAGCAGGTTATCTGGCTGCTGTGGCGTTATCAAAAAGTAAAGAAGCGACACTTGTTGACATTAATCACCTGACAGCATTATTTATCTGATAAAACAGCAGCTTAGACTAATGGACATTTGTTGCTGAAGCAACTTTAATTGCACATCCCGCCTCTGCAAAACCTCAACTCAGATGTGAGATGTGAGATGTGAGATGTGAGATGTGAGATGTGAGATGTGAGATGTGAGATGTGAGATGTGAGATGTGAGATGTGAGATGATAT
Organism: uncultured Geobacteraceae bacterium; assembly: GCA_903845365.1. Classification (GTDB taxonomy): domain Bacteria; phylum Desulfobacterota; class Desulfuromonadia; order Geobacterales; family Pseudopelobacteraceae; genus JACRCG01. The sequence goes on from CAIMXI010000161.1 coordinate 23,343, forward strand.
AGCTAACTTAGCGTTTGTCAACTCTTTTTTTCATAACAACAGAACATCTCCTGTCGCCGCGTCCCACGCAACACCCCTGTCCTCTATAAAACGGTGTTGGACTGTATACATTTAGTGAGTGGTGAAAATCAACAATTATTTTAGTCCCTTCCGTCAAAACCCCAGCGACGGTGAATAAAACTCTCTCCGAATCTGAAAATCAGGCGGTCGGTCAAGAGTCCGATCGTGATTATAAGTATCATTGCCGCCACTACCAGCGCCATATCGTGCAACTCTCGCCCCATCATCAAAGTCGATCCAATGCCGCTTGTGACGTAGAGAAGCTCAGCCGCCATGAGCGAACGCCAGGCAAACGACCAGCCGAGCTTTGCCCCCGTGATGATCGCTGGCAGTGATGCGGGGAGGAGCACGTACCAGTAGAAGCGCCACCCGGTCGCGCCAAGTATGCCGGCAGCTCTCAGGTAGAGTGTCGGTATCGTTTTTACGCCGTCACGAACCGAGAGTGTTATGGACATAAGCGATCCCATGATGATCACAAACTGCATCGCCGTCTCGCTCAGCCCGAACCAGAGAACCGCCATCGGAAGCCAGCAGATGCTTGGCAGCGCCTGCAGCCCCACGGCCAGGCTACCGACCGTATCGTCCAGCAGCCTCTTGCGCCCGAGCAGAAGCCCCAAAGGAATCCCGATAAGCAGAGAGATGCCATACCCCATGCAGAGGCGCTTCATGCTCGCCTCGATCGCCAACGGCAGAGTCCCGTCACGCATTCCTAAGACTATGGCATCCGCCACCTCTTTCGGGTGCGGGAAGATGACTTCATTCCAGATCTCCAGAGAGGCGGCAATCTGCCAGAGAGCTATCAGCAGTATAAAGAAACCGAGACGGGCCGCTCTCCCCCTCCAGGCATGGTACCCCTGAGCTAAAAAACGGACTTTAGCAATGTCGCTCTGCTCCTCTAGCTCAATCGACATGATACCCCTCTTCCATGGATGCTCTCAGAACTTCTTGACGGAGATCGTCGCGTATCTGCGATGCGATCTTTACGACTTCAACATCTTCCAGAAAACGATTGCGGGGGAGGTCGATCGGATATTCGCGCAGTATTTTGCCCCCCTTCGCCGTCATCAGGATAACCCGTGTTCCGAGGCGCACCGCTTCGCGAACATTGTGCGTCACGAACAGTATGGTTTTCTTTGTCCGCTGCCAGACCAGCTCCACCTCTTCATGCAGCATGTCGCGGGTCTGGGAATCCAGGGCGGCAAACGGCTCATCCATCAGCAGGATTTCAGGATCCATGATCAATGCGCGCGCCAGAGCCACCCGCTGCTTCATACCTCCGGAGAGTTCATGGATCCAGGCGGTTGAAAAATCGGACAGGTTTACCGTTCTGAGGAGCGCAGCGGTTCTCTCTTTCCGCTCACGTTTCTGGATTCCCGCCATCTTGAGGCCGAACATGATGTTCTGACTGACATTCAACCATGGAAAAAGCGCATGTTCCTGAAACATGACAAAGCGGTTGGTTCCGGGACCGGTTATCTTCTCGCCGTCAATCAGCACGTCGCCGAGATCAGGCGGTTCAAACCCGGCCACGATATTGAGCAGCGTTGTCTTGCCACATCCGGACGGCCCGACGATGCAGACAAACTCCCCCTCTTTAATGCGGAGGTCAAAAGCGCTGAGACCATATACCGGGCCTGATTGCCCCAGATAGACCCTTGAAACATTTTTCAGCTCCACCGAAGTCATAACGGTCACTTCTCCCTTACCTGCGGCAGCGATTTTTTCTTTAGGATCTCATTGAGAAGAGTCACGTCGATCAACCCCTTGATCCCTCCTGAGAGGTCGGTACTGCGGGGGAGATACCCCAGTTCTCTGGCTCTATCGGCGGAGATCATCAGCGGAGCGGCCAGTGGATCGAAGGTAACCGTGACCCTGCCAAACGCCTCCGCTAAAAGAGCGACCGGCATCGGCTTGGTAATTATCCGGGTCAGCTCTTCATTGAAGCGTTTTTGCGCTTCGGCAGGGTGTTTCTCTATCCACTCCGTTATCTCGATATGAGCCTCAAGAAAACGCTTCACCATCTCCCTGTTCTTTTCATAAAACTCTCTCCGCACGACCACCACCGTGGTCGGGAATTTACCCTCGGGCCAGAGCTGACGCTCATCAAGCTGGATCCTGCCGCCGCCATCCATGAGCAGGCGGGATACCCACGGCTCCGGAACCCATGCGCCGTCCAGTTTTTTCTGCTGGAAAAGCATCAAAATATCCGGATTTTTGATCGGAATCACCTGAACATCACGTCCGGGAGTGAGGCCGTTGCTCTTTAGCCAGTGACGGAGTGCGACGTCCTGGGTATTTGCAAATTCAGGTGAAGCGATTCGCTTACCCTTAAAATCCTTTGCAGCATTAATCCGGGCATCTTTCGGCACCACGAGGGCAGCGCCACCGCTGGCTGCCCCGGCTATGATTCTGAGCGCCTTCCCTTTAGACCTGAGAAATGCGTTCACCGCAGGGTTGGGCCCGACAAAAGCGATATCAAGCTGCCCGGCAATAAGAGCCTCCATTTCGGAAGGACCGGCATTAAACGTTTTCCAGTAGATCGGTGCGCCGATCCGCTTTTCAAAGGTTCCAAGACTCTGGCCGATAATCGGCTGTAGATGGGTGACGTTGGGGAAATGGCCGATTCTCACCCTCTCTGCACCCCATGCCGAGTCGGTGACCCCCAAGAAAAGAGTGATAACGGCTGCAAGAGCGCAGAGTGTAGACAACTGCACAGCTCTGAATATAATTATTCGTTTCACGAAACTGCTCCCTTTTAACCGCCAAAGCTGCTGTGGAGTCTGAAGAGCGGCTACTCTAAATCAAATGAACCGGCCACGCAAGACGTAACTCGACCGGTTTCATGACTTTTTTATTGTGTTTACCGTATGACATTGTTAGATTGTGCGGCACCGCTTATCTGGAGGATTATTCACATGAAATACCTCAATGAGGCCGATGGACTGAACGTTGTCATAAGCCTGAGGGAGTTTAACGAGATTGTTGACGAATTGCGAATGCTGACAATGCCACCCGTGCTTGCCGGGCTTGAGCGACTGGATGCGACGGAGCGCTTCATTGCCGGGCAACTGGCTCTCCCTGAAGAGGCTATAGAAGATTTGAAGAGCGGCAAGGTAGATCTGACGATAGACCAGCAGGTACGCCTCTGCTTTACGCTTGAGCGCGGCTTGCAAATATATGAAGACCTTCTGGCTAGTTACGACGACGAAGATGGCGATCATCCATTTTACGAAGTCGGCGTTCTGGAAGAGCATATTCGTTGTGCCGGTAAATTGCTGGCGATACAGCGTGAACGGATTGAAGCAGACAGGGGATAAAAAAGGTGAGTAAACAGACCGTACTTATTGTTGATGATGAACCGTTGAGCGTCGAGATCCTCTGTCACCACCTTAATAATGATTACACCGTTATGTCGGCGCACAGTGGCTCTGAAGCCCTGGAGATGATTTCTCATGCAACGCCTGACATTATTCTTCTGGATCTTGTCATGCCGGTGATGGATGGTTATGAGGTTTATAAAGCTATCAGGAGTATGCCGTCACTAGACGGTATCCCGGTGCTTTTCATCACCGTTCTGGCCGATGCGGAGTGTGAGGCGATGGGTCTTGAAATGGGCGCCAGCGACTACGTGCATAAGCCGTTCAGCGCCGACTTGGTACGCTTGCGGATAAAAAACCACCTGGCGTTCAGCCAGGAGCGGAGTCTGCTGTTGCAGCGAAGCACAGAACTTCAGGAGGCAAACAGGGCACTTGAAGCAACATTGGCTCGGGTAAAACTGCTGGAGGGGATCATACCGATCTGCATGTACTGTTATAAGATCAGAGATTATAATGGTGCCTGGAATAAGATGGTTGAGTATATCACCGCACATTCGGAAGCGCAGTTCAGTCATGGGGTCTGCCCTGACTGCGCCGGGGAGCAGAGAGAGCTGATCAGAAAAATGAAGTAGGTATAAAGTCAGGGAGAGGAAGCCGGGGTCGGTGTTCCATGCGGGAGCGACTGGTTATGGTCGGCTATCCAGGAGACGATATCAGCCAGCGGTTTATCACCCTGTAAATCACGCAGCAACATGTGGTAGCCGTTTTTGTAGAAAGCCTTTCTGGTTGCTGCCGGCATCTTTTCGAGCATGAGAAGCGTTGGCAGTTTTGGAATAACCTGGTCATTCTCCCCGTACAGAACGAGGGTTGGCAGCCGTAGTTGCTCCGCCCGCATCAATGCAGCGTCCATCAGATTGGTGAGTCCATACATGGCATCAATCCGTGTGGCCTTGATGACAAGTGGATCTGGTCCCAACTCCCGCAGCATCTTGGTATTGTCCGAAGCCCTGACTTTCAGCCCTTTCCCTGTCAACTCCATCCATGGAACAGTGTACGATGCAACGGCGAGCAGCCACCTTTGATACCACGGCATGGTATCTCTCCCCCAGACTGCCGGAGCGACCAGTATGACGCCATCAACGTCCGGCGGATGGTTCCCGGTCGTGGCAACGATGGTCACCGCCCCCCCCATACTCTCTCCCAGTACATATAGCGGAACGTTCGGATAAAGCGAACGAATCACCGTTGAAAACGCGGAAAGATCGCTTGTATAGGCTTCGATACCCGACCAGAGTCCGCGCCCCGGCGCGCCGCCGAAGCCTCGTTGATCGTAGGCGTAACAAGCGATGCCACGACTGCTCAGATAGGTTCCAGTAGAGACAAATGCTCTGCTGTAGTCGTTGAATCCATGTAGTGCAATGACCACCGCCTTAAGCGGCTTATCCTTAGGTAGCCAACTGCGTAAAGGCAACTCTGCCCCGTCAGCAGCTATGAATTGCGAATTTTCAATTTTTGGGGTCGTGATCGGTGCGCCGGGGTGATTCACCAGTGGCGAGCAGGCAGAGACGACTAGTAGAGCCACCACTGACAATACGGCAAGTACTAATGGTACTACTTTAGGCATATTGCGATCCGTTACTCTCCAGCAGATACCGCCGTAACCAGTCAAGCGCACTCCAAGCGGTCAAGGTGCGGATCTTATCACGGCTGCCGTCAAACTGAAAACGCCTGGTCCGGCAACCTTCATCTGTGGACAGAGAGATGAATACCGTACCTACCGGCTTCTCGTCACTACCGCCATCCGGGCCAGCTATGCCGGTTACCGCAAGCCCCAGATCACTGCCGGAAGCCAGCCTGACCCCTTGTGCCATCGCAGCGGCGCATTCGGCGCTGACCGCGCCAAAGCTGTTCAGCAACTCCGCCGGAACCCCCAGCAATCTTGACTTGGCGGCATTTGAATAGGTTACGATACCTTCGCTGAAATATGCGGAACTGCCCGGAATGTCGGTAATCCGCTTGGCTATCAAACCGCCGCTGCACGACTCCGCGAGTGAAAGCGTCAGACCGCGCTCCCGAAACAGTTCTGCCACAACGTCATCAATGCTGACATCACCACTGCTTAAGCATGTTTCAGACTCTCCACTGCGCTGTAGCCGTAGCATAACTTCCTGGCACGGAATCTCTTTTTCGCGGGCGATGCGGCGACAATCCTCGTATTCAGGCGTTGACCGCATAACCGCGCCGTTGCGGTCAAAAACCTGCTTGAAGCGCACGGTGCCAAATTCTGTCTGCCGATCAACACTCTGCCGCCGCAGAATAACGCGATCCGCATGAAAATAGCGAAGGCCGATGGCCGACGTCTCAGTCAACAGCAGCCCAGCCAGTTGCTCAAGCTGTGGCGACGTGCAGAGAAAAGAGATCATCACACCGGGGCGGTTCTTCTTCATCTGGATCGATGTAAAGAAGACATCCAGCGCCCCTTCTTCAAAGAGCCGTTCCATAGCATAACCAAGCAGCTCCGGAGTCGAGTCGTCAATGTTGGCCTCAACCACTATTACTCCATCAGTAAACGCCGTTTTTTCGGCGTTCCTCCCCAAAAAGCCGCGCAAAATATTGGGGCAGTCGGGGAAATCCTTCCCTCCGGCACCGCAGCCGAGCTTCTCCAGCAGCATTTCTGGTTGCGCGCCGAAGCCGGTCACCAGAGCCGCCACGATAGCCGCTCCGGTCGGCGTCACCCGTTCACCCGCGCCACAGCCGCCGTGCACCGGTAACCCTCGCAAAAGTTCCGCCGTCGCCGGAGCCGGTACCGGCAGGCGACCATGAGCGGTCTCGACAAAACCGCTTCCGAGCGGCAGCGCCGAAGCGTAGATCGCCCCGACCTCCAGGAATTCCAGGCAGATAGCCGTTCCGACGATATCAATAATGGAATCCACCCCCCCGACCTCATGAAAATGCACCTCTTCAATGGCGACACCATGCACCTTCGCTTCAGCTTCAGCCAGGCGACGAAAGATCGCCTGCGCCCGAATTTTGACCGGCTCGGCCAGGCCACTTCCGGCAATCATGGCATCAATGGCGGCATAATGCCGGTGCGTATGGTGGTCATGTACCGCCACATCGAATTTCAGAGCCGGAATATGCCGACGCTCGGTGCGGCTCGTTGAGAGCTCGTAAGAGCCTGGCGGCAGCCCCAGCTTCTCCAGCTCCGTGCGCAGATATTCCAGTGGCACCCCAAGCTCAAGAAGCGCTCCCACGGTCATGTCACCGGAAATTCCGGCGTAGCAGTCGAGATATAAAATAGTCATATTACTCCTTAACCCGATAGAACCCATTCCTGGGAGCCCCGACAAACTCAATCGAACCCCGCGTTCTCAAGTCGGCAATGTCCCGTTTGGCACTTTTCTCAGTTACCTTCCACTGTACGGCAATATCCGTGGCCCTGGCTTGTTTGCCCGCTGAAAGCTGCTCCAAAAACCACAGTTGCCTGTCGTTTACAGGGACATTTACAGGGACATTTACAGGGACATTTATCATTTCTGTTGGAAATTCAACCGGGAAATCAGCATGAACGGGCAGAACCGTCAGAAAGTAGGTACGATCATCGTCCGTATCGAAGACCGGATCCGGAGAACCGTTAGTACGCATGGCTTTTTTGATTCTGGGAATACCGGTGGCTTTTCCCTCGGTTAGTTCCAGTTCCTTCAAAAATTCGCCAATCCTGCGGTTACGGTACCTCCGGGAGACTATATTTCCGGTGGCAATATCCTCTCTCCTGACCGATCTGTCCGGTCCGGGAAAGCTCAGGATCTCAATGCGGTCGGGATGAATCCTGACCTCAACCGGTTCACGGATTTCATAACTGCGGTGGTAGATCGCGTTCACCAAGGCTTCCTCGATGGCCTCATAGGGATAGTTAAAATAACGAAGCGCTTCGGCCTGTTGCGGCACCTTGCGGATGTGCTCGGCAATGAATGTTCCCTGAATGTAGTTCAAGGCATTTCGTAATTGCCGATGGATCGGCCCTTCAAAGATTTTCTCGCTCATTTCATCGCCGGCGGGGGAGGTCTTGAAATGCACCAGCTCGATTCGCGAATAGGGGAAATAATCGTGAGGGCGTTCGTTGAAGAACATCAAACCGACGTTACGAGGCTTCAAGTATTCGGGAGGTCCGTCTACAATCATCATATTCCCACAGATCTGTTCAAAGGGAAGCTTGACCGACTGTTCGAAGAGTGTGCTCCCGATCTCCTGGAGGAATGACTGAATAAGACCGAGGTTCAGCCCACCAATATCGGCTTTATGGTTGATCCGGTCGTCAAAGGGAACATTCGCTGCCAGCTCCATAAGCTCTCTTTCGTCTTCGGTCTTGGCCCTGACCGTACTGGAGAACCTGCGGATGTAGTAGGCATAGGGTACCTGCTTTGCCAGGGAAACCGGTGCTTGATAGGGGCGGTTCTGCCCTCCCGGCGCCCAGATGATAAAGACATGTTTTCCCTGAAAAACAACCAGTTCGGCCACAGGGAAATAGGCGGGTTTCAGGCGGTTGCAGAGATTGAGAAGTTCTTTTTGTATCTTGTCAATGCCTGCCGGATTGAGTCCGACCGGCGGCAATACCGGCCTGCCGTTATCATCACGGATTCCGACCACTATATAGCCGCCGCCCCAGTTGTTGATGTCGTTGGCAAAAGCGCACAGGGAGCGACTGACCTCTTCCGGGTTCCATCCCTCCTTGAACTCGATCCGCTCGGATTCAACGGTGCGACAGTTGATCAGATCGTCTATGTTGATGGGCAGGGCCATGTTTGGTTCCTTGCGGCGTGTTGCGATTATGGGGCTTATTGGAAGAAGATTCACACCCGATTAATCAGCGTTGCCGCGCAGGCGGCACCGAAGCCGTTGTCGATATTAACGACCGTCACCCCGGAAGCACATGAGTTTAGCATACCGAGCAGTGCCGCTACACCGCCGAAGGAGGCGCCGTAGCCGATAGAAGTCGGTACTGCAATCACCGGTTTATCTACCAACCCGCCAACCACTGAAGGGAGTGCCCCTTCCATGCCGGCGACCACGATGATTACCGAAGCTGCAGCAAGGCGATCCTGTCTGGCGAGCAGTCGGTGAATACCGGCCACGCCGACATCATAGATCTGTTCGACCTGATTGCCGAGAAAACGGGCTGTCACCAACGCCTCCGCCGCAACAGGAATATCGGAGGTTCCGGCGGATAGCACCAGTATTGTTCCCTTGCCCCGCTGTTCCGGCGGCTGAGTCTCAAGAGTCAGGCAGCGCGCCTCGACATGATAAAACGCCGCCGGAAACGTGCTAATAACCAGTTCTGCCTTCTCCCTGCACAGGCGCGTCACGAGAACGTTGTCCCCCCGGTCAGAAATGGCAGCGGTGATAGCTGCAATCTGCTCAGCTGTCTTCCCTTCGCCGAAAATCATTTCCGGCATCCCCTGGCGCAGGTGGCGATGATGGTCTACCTGGGCACAACCGATATCCTGAGAGTGGAGCTGGCGCAGATGCTGGATTGCGTCATCAACTGAAAGTCCACCCTGGCGGACTGAGTTGAGCATTGTCTTGAGATATTCCTGATTCATGAAAGCATCCCCGCAGGATAAAAAAGTAATGAAGCCCCCATTCACCATAAAAAAGTCCGTTCAGCACTCTGTTAATGTCAACTGAGTTGAACGGACTTTTTCATGCCGGAGAAACGGCGGCTTGGCTCTCCGGATTATTTTTCGTCCAGAACAGCATGAGCCGCTGCCAGACGGGCAATCGGCACCCGGAACGGTGAGCATGAGACATAATCCAGCCCGACTTTGTGGCAGAAGATGACCGAAGAGGGATCGCCGCCATGCTCGCCACAGATGCCGAGTTTGATATTCGGGCGGGTTGCGCGCCCCAGCTCGCAGGCCATCTTGACCAGCTTGCCAACGCCATTCTGATCGAGCGAAACAAACGGATCTTCCGGTAGAATATTATTGTCAACATAGAATGGCAGGAACTTTCCTGCATCGTCGCGTGACAGGCCAAATGTTGTCTGAGTCAGGTCGTTGGTGCCGAAAGAGAAAAATTCTGCTTCGACCGCAATTTCGTCTGCAGTCAGGGCGGCGCGGGGCAATTCGATCATCGTACCGATCAGATACTCGACCTTGACGCCGTACCTAGCGATTGTTACGTCGCAGATAGCTACGGCATTCTGCTTGAGAACCGATAACTCTTTGACTGTTGCGATCAAAGGAATCATGATTTCAGGCACAATGCTGAAACCCTCATTTTTTACCAGTTCGCAGGCCGCTTCCATAATAGCGGTGACCTGCATGTTATAAATTTCCGGGAAGGTGATGCCGAGACGACAGCCTCGATGGCCCAGCATCGGGTTGAACTCGTGCAGTGTTTCAATCTTGTGCTTTAGTGCGCTGACCGGCACTTTCATGGTCTTGCACAACTCAACGATATCTTTTTCTTCCTGGGGCAGGAACTCGTGCAGCGGCGGGTCGAGCAGCCTGATAGTAACCGGCAGCCCTTTCATCTCACGGAACAGGCCGATAAAATCACTCTTCTGCATCGGAAGAATCTTTGCCAGAGCAAGTTCGCGACCTTCAATATCATCGGCGAGAATCATTTCACGAACGGCTGCGATCCGCTCGGCATCAAAAAACATATGCTCGGTGCGGCAGAGCCCGATCCCCTCGGCGCCAAACTGGCGGGCGACTTTGGCATCATGCGGAGTATCGGCATTAGTGCGCACCTTCAGGCGGCGGATGCCGTCAACCCACGCCATCAGCGTCCCGAAATCCCCGGTCAATTCCGCCGATACGGTAGGCACCGCGCCGAGCATGACCTCACCGAGAGTCCCGTCGAGTGTGATCATGTCACCTTTTTTGACAACAACTCCACCCCTTGTAGTGAAGCACTGGTTTGCATAATCCACCTTGATATCACCACAACCGGCGACGCAGCATTTACCCATACCACGGGCAACGACAGCGGCATGAGACGTCATGCCGCCGCGAGCCGTCAGAATACCTTGCGCGGCATGCATACCGTGGATATCTTCAGGCGACGTTTCAATGCGGACAAGAATTACTTTCCGACCGGTTTTAGCTTCAGACTCCGCTTCATCAGCAGTAAAGACAACAGTGCCGGATACAGCGCCCGGTGACGCCGGAAGCCCTTTGGCGATGATGTTTTTGACCGCTTTCGGGTCAAGTGACGGGTGTAGCAGTTGGTCGAGCTGTTCCGGTGCCACGCGCTTTACGGCGGTTCTTTGGTCGATAAGCCCCTCGGCAACCATGTCAACCGCAATCTTGATGGCGGCCGGCGCGGTTCGTTTGCCGTTACGGGTCTGCAGCATGAACAGCTTACCTTTTTCAATGGTAAACTCGATATCCTGCATATCCTTGTAATGTGTTTCAAGTATGGTGCGGATTGAATCGAGTTGCCGGTAACACTCCGGCATGACCTCCTCCATCGGCGGAAGTGTCGTTGCTTTGGCGCGATTGATCGGTTGCGGTGTGCGGATACCGGCAACGACATCTTCACCCTGGGCGTTGACCAGATATTCGCCGTAGAAGTAGTTTTCACCTGTGGAAGGGTCTCTGGTAAAAGCCACTCCGGTAGCGCAGTCGTCACCCATGTTGCCGTAGACCATCGACTGGACGTTAACGGCAGTACCCCATTCAGCAGGAATGTTATTCAGGCGGCGGTAGGTTATCGCGCGTTGATTCATCCAGGAACCGAACACGGCACCAATTGCTCCCCAGAGCTGATCCATCGGATCTTCGGGAAAGGCGACGCCGAGTTCCTCCTTAATCTGTGCCTTGAATGCCGCAACCAGATCTTTCCAGTCGCCGGCGCTCAGGTCTGTGTCAAGATGGACACCCCGCGCGTCCTTCTTCTGCTCCAGAAGGTGCTCAAGCAAATGTTTGTCCATCCCCATGACAACATCGGAATACATCTGGACAAAGCGGCGGTACGCATCGTAGGCAAAACGTTCATCTCCGCTCTGGTTTATGATCCCCTGGACGGTGATGTCGTTAAGTCCGAGGTTTAGAACGGTGTCCATCATACCCGGCATGGAAGCGCGGGCACCCGAACGTACCGAAACAAGCAGGGGATTGGCAGGATCACCGAATTTCCGTTCCATCAGCGCTTCAACCTGAGCAAGATGCACGGCAACTTCATCCGCCAGCGTGGGGGGGTAATTACTGTCGTTCTTATAAAACTCGGTACATACTTCCGTACTGATAGTAAAACCGGGGGGGACCGGAAGGCCGATACTGGTCATCTCGGCCAGATTCGCACCCTTGCCTCCCAATAGATTTTTCATGTCAGCCCGACCTTCAGCGTGACCATTACCAAAAAAATACACAAACTTCTGAGCCATTATGCCGCCTCCTCTTAAATAAGATTTCCTATTTAGTATCCCAACTAGTTATATCAACATTTTTCCCTTCGCCGCCCTTCGCACCGTCAGAACCATATGAAAAGAGGTCATAGTCGCCATGTTCACCCGGTGAAATGTAAAGATAGTCGCTTCCCCAGGGATCTTTGGGAACCTTCTTGCTCTCCAGATATCCCCCCTCCTTGTAACCGTTTGGTATCACACCGACGGTCGGTTTTGTTACCAACGCGGTCAAACCCTGCTCAGTAGACGGGTAATTGCCGTTGTCAAGCTTATAGAGCTTGAGAGCAGTCTCGATATTCTTTATTTGTACCCGTGCGTCGGTAATCTTTGCATCATCCGTTCGTCCCATAAGCTTCGGGCCGACCAGCGCCGCCAATAGAGCCAATATAACGATAACAACCATGATTTCAATCAACGTAAAACCTTTTCTGTTCTCTAAAAATTGCATTTGATGTTTGTTCCTCCCGAAATAAAATATTTTCCAACTTACTAATAGACGGCACTTATGGCAAGCTCTTTTACACGGAAATACTTCAAAAAATATAATTGCTACCTCAATTGAGGTATAAAATCTCTGTCGACAATAACGGCCAAACAATTTAAATCAATAAATTCAGCTGTTTATATTATAACTTGCAGGTTGGCATTTAATATGCTATTTAACCGGCAATGATGAAATTCAGTAAGAGCAGTATGACACTATGTCTGCGTTATTACGCAGCAAAAAACTAAAAAGGAGAATAACCAGATGAAAAAAATCAGCGCCGTAGTCGCAATGTTCGCCGTCACCGCTTTTGCAGGAGCAGCTTTCGCTGCTGGCCCCGCAACAATCGACCTTCCGGCTTCCATGGGTAAGGTAACTTTTCAGCACCTTAAACATCAGGAAAGGGTGAAGCAGGATTGTAAAAAGTGTCACGAGAAAGCCCCAGGTAAAATTGCCGAAAAGAACAAAGACTGGGCTCACAAAACCTGTAAAGGTTGCCACACTGAAATGAAAAAAGGACCTGTTGGTTGCAAGGATTGCCACAAGAAATAAGCTGAAGAACCTGTATCTCGATTGAGAAGGGGGCAATGCACACCGCATGCCCCCTTTTTACGGAAAAACTGATCACCGCAACGCCAACTCCATCGCCTCAAGTTTTTTCACCCGGTCGCGCAAAACCGCCGCCTTTTCAAAATTCAACTCTTTGGCCGCCGTCAGCATCTCCTTGCGCAGCTTCTTAACCAGTTTCGGGATCTCTTTTGGTGCCAGATACTCCTCACCCGCTTCAGCGACTCCTGCCGGTTGCGTGACATAATCCTTCTCCTCGATCGACTCCAGAATACTGCGCAACCCTTTCTTGACCGTCTCAGGCGTAATGCCGTGCTCTTCGTTGTAGGCGAGCTGCTTGACCCGCCGCCGCCCGGTTTCATCGATACAGGCCTGCATGGAACGGGTGATGTTGTCTCCGTACATCAGCACCCGACCATTGACGTTGCGGGCGGCACGGCCGCAGGTCTGGATTAATGACCGCTGTGAGCGGAGAAACCCCTCCTTGTCAGCATCAAGAATGGCGACCAGTGAGACCTCCGGCAGATCCAGCCCTTCTCGCAGCAGGTTGATCCCGACCAGCACATCAAATTCCCCCATGCGGAGGTCACGAATAATCTGCATCCGTTCGATGGTGACGATATCTGAATGGAGATATTTTATTCGCACCCCCAGTTCGCGATAATAATTGGTCAACTCTTCGGCCATCCGCTTGGTTAACGTCGTCACCAACACCCGTTCGCCTCTGGCAACGGTTTCTCGTACTTCGTGAAGGAGATCATCCACCTGGCCGACGGAAATCCCCCTCTCTAGCTCTCCCCCTCCTGTGGAGAGGACGTAAGCTCCCTCCCCCAGCGGGGGAGGGTTGGGGAGGGGGATTTGCCTTCCCGCCGTCACCGACCGCACCTCTATAACCGGATCAACCAGCCCGGTCGGGCGTATCACCTGCTCAACAAATACGCCGCCGCTCGCCTCAAGCTCATAATCGGCAGGCGTCGCCGAAACATAGACCGCTTGCCGGATGCGGGTCTGGAATTCCTCGAAATTGAGCGGGCGGTTGTCGAGAGCCGCTGGGAGGCGAAAGCCGTAGTTTACCAGCGTATCCTTGCGTGAGCGGTCACCACGGTACATGGCGCCGGTCTGCGGAATGGTGATATGCGACTCATCCACGAACAGAACAAAGTCCTCCGGAAAGTAGTCAATCAGTGTATACGGCGCCTCGCCCGGTTGACGACCGTCGAAATAGCGCGAATAGTTTTCTATACCGTGGCAAAATCCCATCTCCTCCATCATCTCTATATCGTAGAAGGTTCGCTGTTCGATGCGCTGCTCTTCCAGCAGCATGTTTTGCGAGCGGAAATAACTGATCCGCCCCGCCAGATCGACACGGATCTGCTCAACCGCCCGCTCCAGCGTTTCACGGGTGGAGACGTAATGTGATGCCGGATAGATGGAGCATTTCGATAGCTTCTGCAGCACAATGCCACGCAGCGGATCGATTTCATTGATCGCTTCAACTTCGTCGCCAAAAAATTCTATTCTGAGCGCACGGTCATTATCATACGCCGGGAAAATTTCGATCACATCGCCCCGCACCCGGAACGTGCCACGATGGAAATCCATATCATTACGCTCATACTGGATCTCGATCAGTTTTTTGAGCAGTTCGTCACGCCCGTAATCATCACCTTGATGAAAGAAGATATGCATCGACTGATAGGCATCGGGAGAGCCGATGCCGTAAATGCAGGATACCGACGCCACGATAATGACATCGCGCCGCGTCAGCAGGCTGCGCGTCGCTGAATGACGCATCTTGTCTATTTCGTCGTTGATGGCGGAATCTTTTTCGATGAAGGTATCGCTGGTCGGGATGTAGGCTTCCGGCTGGTAGTAATCGTAATATGAGACAAAGTATTCAACGGCGTTATCCGGGAAAAGTTCCTTGAACTCCCCGTAGAGCTGAGCCGCAAGGGTCTTGTTTGGAGCCAGTACCAGAGCCGGTCGCGAAGTTTGGGCTATGACGTTGGCAACGGTAAACGTTTTGCCGGAGCCGGTCACCCCGAGCAGCGTCTGGTGGCGGTCGCCCCGCTCGATCCCCTCTACCAGCTCTTTGATTGCCAGAGGTTGATCGCCGCGTGGGGTATATTCGGTTGTAATGTTAAAAATAGACATGATGACTCAGAGATTATCGGCATTCATCTGCCTCTGACATAACTCGGCGTACAATCCGCCCTGAAGAAGCAGATCAGCGGGTGTCCCCTCTTCGGCAATAACGCCCTCTTTCAGAACAATAATCCGGTCGCAGTCGCGGAAGGAAGATACCTTCTGTGAGACAATCAGTACGGTTCGTCCGGCATAGAATTTGCCGAGTTCATTGAGAATTTCTTCTTCACGTCCTGCATCAACCGCAGAAAGCGGATCATCAAGCAGCAGGATCTGTGGGTTCCCCACAACGGCACGGGCGATGGCGAGCCTTTGTTTCTGCCCGCCGGAAAGAGTCACCCCCTTTTCTCCCACCGGCGTTTCAAATCCGGCGGGGAATCCTTCTACATCCTCAAGAAAACCGGCCTGCCCTGCCGCTATGGTAACTGCATCCGCTGCATGCTCTCCCGCAATGCCGTACCCAATATTCTCGGCAACGGTTCGCGAGAACAGAAAAGTTTCTTGCGGAACATAACCGATCAAGCGGCGGAGAGTGGCAGTCGTTATGCTGTTGATATCCCGCCCGTCGATATAAAGCATCCCGTCTGAAATGGGAAGAAGCCGTGCAATCAGACGGAGCAGGGTAGTTTTGCCGCTCCCGACATCTCCTGTGATTCCGATGGTTTCGCCTGCCTTAATATAAAGAGAGATCCCCTTGATAATTTCCATATCGCCATAACTGAAACTGAGGTTGACCGCCGCAATACCTGAATCAAAGGAGTTGATCGGTTCTGCGTCAGGTTTATCGATAACGGTCGATTCGGCGCCCAGTATTCCAGCCAGGCGGGACATTGAGGCGGCTCCCCGCTGTGCTAGGGTCAGAATCCAGCCCAAGACCGCTGTCGGCCATACAAGCATCGCCAGATAGCCGCTGAACGCGACAAAATCACCCAGAGTTATGCTCTGCGCAATCACCAGTCTGCCACCGATGAACAGGACAACAAGAGTTCCGGCTCCGGTTGCGGCTGCCATGACCGGGATGATAAGACCCCGCAGTCTGGCAAGTCGAAGGTTGTGTTTGAGGTAGCGCTCGGCGCTTTTCGCAAATTCATCCTGAAAATACTCTTCCCGACAGTAGGATTTTATCAATCGAACTGCTGAGACGGTTTCTTCGGCCTGGCTTGAAAGATGTGCCAGCTCCTCCTGGGCCTGAAGAGAACGGTGAAAGAGTCGATGGCTTACTTTTTTGATGATCAGAATCATAATAGGGAAGGGGAGAATTGCCCAGAAGGTGAGCATGGGGCTAATCCTGATCATCATCGTTACGGCAGCACAGTAAATCAACACGGTATTTATTGCGCTCATGCAGCCAAAGCCGGTCAACATGCGGACGTTAGTCAGGTCATTGGAAAAGCGGGATATGATGTCGCCGCTGCGACTAGTGGAAAAGTAACTGAGGTCAAGCCGGGTCAAGCGCTGGAACAGGTCGTTGCGGATGCGGAATTCAATAATTCTGGCAGCATTCAGCATGAATGTTCGTGAAAATATACGGGTGCCGCAGTGCAGGAGCGCCAGAAGTGATATAATCAGGGCGCACGTTGAGGGCGAATACCGGGCAACCTCAGGATGCTGCAACGCCTCTATCGCCAGCTTCATGAACCATGGAATCAACAGTGCAAAGGCGTTTGTGAGGAGAAGGAACAGCGTCCCGCCGGCATAACGCCAGCGAAGCGAGATTATATAAGGATATAGTCGGGAAAGGTCTTTTATGGCTGGGTCCTTATCTTTCAGATAATGGTACTCAGTTCTCAATAACAGGTTTTGAGCGAAATCGCCACTGCCAAGAATCACGGCCTCTCATAAATTCAGGCTTTTATCAGGGGTTGACTTTTGCCGTCAGGCTCTATATTTTTTGCGGGAAAAGGGGAGGGGAGAATCGTGGCAACGCTGCAATTTTCCGCTCTCAATTACACCAAACACCCGGATTCATGGAGGTCATATTATGTCTACAAAAACAGTATCAGTGATGCGTCTGATGGTAGCAGGTCTCATATTTTCTCTCTCCGCCCCGGCGTTGTCCATAGCCAGAACCGCCAGTCCGGATTTTGTAGAATTAGCAAAAAAACTCATGCCGACCGTTGTCAACATACGCACCGCCAAGATAATCAAGCCTCGGCAGCAGCAACGCCCACAGCAGCAGCGCCCACGTATGCAGTCCCCATTTGACAATTTTTTCGAGGATTTTTTCCGTCAATTCGATGGGCAGCAGATGCCCCAGCAGAAATCACGGCGTGAACAGAGCCTCGGAACCGGGTTCGTAATCGATAAGGACGGTTACATCCTTACCAATAACCATGTGGTCAACGGGGCGGACGAAGTAATGGTCAAACTCTCCGATGGCCGCGAGCTAAAGGGCGAGATCAAGGGAACAGACGAAAAACTGGATCTGGCATTAATCAAGGTGAGTGACAAGGATGTTTTTCATGTTGCCGAACTTGGGGACAGTGACGTTCTGAATGTAGGCGAGTGGGTCATGGCCATCGGCAATCCCTTCGGCTTATCCCAGACGGTTACTGCCGGTATTGTAAGCGCCAAAGGACGTGTAATCGGCAACGGCCCTTACGATGACTTTATTCAGACTGACGCATCAATTAATCCTGGTAATTCCGGCGGTCCTCTTTTCAATGCCGAAGGCAAAGTAATCGGCATCAATACCGCCATTATTGCCGGTGGTCAGGGGATTGGATTTGCCATCCCGATCAATATGGCCAAGAGCATCATCTCGCAACTGCGCGACACCGGCAAGGTGACTCGCGGTTACCTTGGGATCCGTTTTCAGCCTTTGACCGCTGATCTTGCCAAGTCCTTTGGCATGAATTCCGACAAAGGGGCACTGATCGCGAATGTTGAAAAAGACACTCCGGCTGACAGGGCCGGACTTAAAGCTGGTGATGTTATAACTGAATATGACGGCAAGACGATTAATGAAAGTAGTGAGTTACCCCGACTTGTCGCTACGACGCCAATTGACAAGAAGGTTTCAGTAGTAATTTTTCGTGATGGTAAGAAACAGGAGCTTTCTGTTGTAGTTGGCAAGCTGAAGGGTGATGATGCCGCCTCGGCTACCACTGGCGACAACGAGAGTGAGAAGCTAGGAATTACTGTCCAGCAGATGACGAGCGAATTGGCTTCCCGCCTCGGTATCAAGGAGAGCAAAAACGGGCTGGTAATTACCGAAGTCAAACATGGAACGCCCGCAGATGAGGCCGGTATTGTTCCCGGGAGTATTGTTATCGAGATAAACGGACGACGTCCAGAGACCCTGCAGCAGTATATGTCGATCGTATCCGGCATTAAAAAGGGGGACATCGTGCGTTTGCTGCTTAAACGTCCCGACGGCAGCGTACACTATGTGGCCTTAAAATCTGAATAGCTTGGCCACGCTTAGGGCAGGTATTACCACGACGTAAACAGCAGGACTCCCGTGAGGGAGTCCTGCTGATAGCAACACCAATTCGCATCTGTGACAGTATCGACTTCAGACCTCTACATCATCAGGCCAGAACCTTTTCTGCAATTCATCCATCAACGGCTTGAGGCTCTTCCGGTCGCGAGCCGACACAGTGACGCTCTTGCTGGTGCGGGCTGATTGACGAACCTTGATAAAACCCACTGTATCTTTCTTCTTCAAATCATTCAGAAGGTCAGCCTTGTTGTACACCAGCAGTTCCGGCTTATCCCCCAACTCCAACTCAGTAAGAATGGTTCGTACCTGTGTTATCTGATCCTCAAAACGGGGATGGGAGGCATCGACTACATGCAGCAGCAGGTCGGCATCACGCATCTCTTCCAAGGTTGCCTTGAAAGCCCCCAACAGTGATTTAGGGAGCGAGCGGATGAAACCTACCGTGTCGGTAATGATAACTTCCCGTTCACGCGGGAAGCGGAGGCGGCGGGTGGAAGTATCAAGGGTTGCAAAGAGTAAATCTTCGGTAAAGACATCACTCTTGGTCAAGGCGTTCAGTAGCGTCGATTTGCCGGCATTGGTGTAGCCGACGATCGAAATGATCGGCACTCCGGCTTTCACCCGCTGTTTTCGTCGTTGATCCCGTCCTTGAGAAAGCTCTTTCAGTTCCCGCTCAAGGGTGGTGATCCGGTCTCGAACCCGGCGCCGATCCGTTTCAAGCTTTGTTTCACCCGGCCCTCGACCACCGATACCGCCCATCAGGCGCGACATCTGTACACCGCGACCAGTCAGGCGCGGTAGAAGATATTTGAGCTGAGCCAGTTCGACCTGCACCTTGCCATCAAGACTCTTCGCCCGCCGGGCGAAAATATCGAGTATCAACTGGCTCCGGTCGATTACCTTCAACTCCGTCATTGCAGAAATAGAGCGTATTTGAGCCGGCGTAAGCTCCTGATCAAAAACCAGCATGCTGGCGCCACGCTGCATCGCTCTGATGACGACATCACGCATCATCCCCTCACCCATCAGAAATCGGGGATTAAGAGTTTTCGGGCGCTGGATGAATTCGTCTAGCGCCTCCACCTGAGCAGTACGGGAAAGCTCACGCAACTCAGCCATGGAATCTTCTGCTTCCTGGCGACTGCCGGAAGTTGTGACGGAGATCAATATGGCTCTTTCAAGTGCGTCCTTGGCACGGGGCAGGGCACGAGCCGCTTTTTCCAGATCGGCTTCCAGTTCCGGGATAAAATGAACGCAGTCAAGATCAATTCGTTCAAAAGGAACAACCGGATCAAGGGTCGTGGTTGTACCACGTTGATCAGCGGTCAGAAAGGCAAGCTGGGCATAAATCTGATTTTTTCCGGGAGCAATGAGCAGGGCGGCAAGAAGATCAAAGCGTAACAGGGAAAGGTCTGTCAAATCGTCTTCAGAGACCGGCTCGTTTTTCAGGTGGGTATGGATAAAACGGAGGCCGCGCATGACTCTTTTGCCGAGTGGGTAATCGCGCAGCTCCGGTATCACTACCCCTTTTTCATCGCCAACGATGACATATTCGACACTGCCGGCACGATTGACGAGGAGAGCAATTTGACGGCGAAGTTCACCGGAAAGATCGACGAGGCGGGAAGCAAGCTCAAAGGAGCAGAATTCAGCCACCGGTATCCGCCTGCGATAGAGACGTTCAAGAGACTGAATCTGGCTTGATTTTAGACCGGCAAGATTGCCAAATACTTCTTTAATGGTATGACTCCGGGTTATAGCCCAATGATATTGTAGCCGCCGTCAACATAATGGATTTCACCGCTCACACCGCTCGCCAGGTTACTGCTGAGATATAGTGCGGCACCGGCGACATCTTCCTGGGTAATGGATCGCCTGAGCGGCGTCTTCAACTCAACCTGGTTTAGAATGGTGTGAAAGCCGTTCACTCCTGCTGCGGCCAGCGTACGGATCGGTCCGGCGGAAATGGCGTTTACTCTGATTCCGTCATGGCCGAGCGCCTCGGACAGATAGCGGACAGACGCTTCCAGCGCCGCCTTGGCAAGACCCATAACATTGTAGCTCGGGAACACCTTCATCGACCCATAGAAGCTGAGTGTCAAAGCAGAGCCCCCCCGCCCCAGCATCATTGGTTGCGCCGCTTTCATGACTGCCAGAAATGAATACACACTGATATCCATGGCGGTGGCAAAGCCTTCCCGGGTTGTGCTGAGGATGCTCCCCTTAAGCTCTTCCTTGTTTGCAAAGGCGACCGCATGGATTATAATATCAACGCATTCCCATATTTTGGCGAGTGCAGTAAACACGGAAGCAATTTCTTCATCACTCGCAACATTACACGGCAGTATCGCTGCGGCATCTATCGATTCGGACAGTGGCCGCACACGCTTTTCAAGGGCTTCTCCCGCGTAGGTTATCGCCAGTTCGGCGCCCTGCTCATGAAAAAGCCGGGCGATCGCCCAAGCAATACTCTTTTCGTTTGCGATGCCAAAAATCACGACTTTTTTCCCTCTAAGCAACATCTTTACAATCCTCCGGATCATCTGGCATTGTAACCGGCGTAACAGTCACACGGGAGTTTTCAATGGCAGCCAGACGTTTCTCGATAGACTCAAGCACCTCCAGCGTCCGATCCTGTTTCCCTTTGATCGCAAATACGACAAACGGCATTATCAACCAGACAACTGCCAGAAAAAAACCGATAATGCTCATCATTACCATGAAACCGCCAAAAATTTCCATCACAACTCCCGCTCAAAGTCTGCTCCGCTTATAGCATAGTGCCGTCTGAAAGTTAAGCTGTTTGACGATATAGTCGTCTGCGCCGACTTAAAAGCCTGCAACATGATCAATTTCATCACCTGTTAGCGGTTTCTTGTTCCTCTCCTGTGCTCGGATTACCGTAATTCGTGAGACCGTACATCTACTATTTGACGACTCGTAACATACCTTGTGTTTGCGTAAAGAATTTGTAGAAACTCCTCCTGCGTTAAGATATGGCCGATTAATAATCGGTTTTTACAAGCTTTGGTGTGATTTTTTACTTGTATTTAATGCCAGTATTCATTTAAATATATAATTTCAAAGTAAAGAACCGATAAGCGAAGAAGAATATTCTCCAATTTACTATAAATTTAATTCATGCAGGTGCAACTCACCGAAGCTTGCTTCGATGATAGAAGAATGGCATGAGTGTAGACGTGTTTCTTTTTAAGCCAAGCTTAGGAGGCTTGTGATGGCAGGTTTATCATCATTTACAACAGCGCAAATTGCAGTTATTGGCACTCAAACTATTGCCGATCTGACAACTTCTGAGATTCTGTTGCTTAGAACAGATCAGATATCTGCACTGAGAACGGATCATATCCAGGCACTGAGAACGGATCACATCGTCGCCCTGAGTACAACGCAGGTGCAGGCGCTTGAAACCCGTGACGTAGCTGCGCTGACCACGAAGCAGATAGCGGTTCTTGAAACCAGCGACTTAAACGCTCTGACCTCCAGCCAGATCCAGGCTCTGACAACTGCGCAGATACAGGCTCTGACCACAACGCAGATAGCCGCAATGGAAACCTCCGACCTCCAGTCGCTGACCACTGCACAGATGCGCGGGCTGACCACCACAGAACTTGCCGCCTTGACCACGACCCAGCTGCAGGTTATTGAAACCGCCGACATAGCCGCG
>CAIMXI010000162.1 GCA_903845365.1 uncultured Geobacteraceae bacterium
ATGGGCCACCAGAATCTTACCGTTCTTATCGACTCCGGTGGTGATTTCCATCTGCTGGGCATGACGCCCGCGGTTGTGGGCAAACATCTCGGCTCGATCATAGAACATCCGCACCGGTCGGCTGGTCAGCTTGGCCAGTACGGCACCGGCGAATTCAAGTCCGGTCGGCTCCAGCTTGCCACCGAAACCACCACCCACAAAAGTTTTGATGATGCGGACATCGCCAATATCCATGCCGAACTCCCTGGCGATGTAATACTGGAAGTAGTGCGGTGACTGTGTACTGGAGTAGACGGTGAGCTTGCCGTTATCCCACATGGAGACGGCGGTGTGCGGCTCGATAGGGCATTGATAGGTGCGCTGCCCGATAAAGGTATCGGTGCGCACATGGTAGGCCTCGGCAAAGGCTTTGGCAACATCGCCGAACTCCTGATGAATCTCGGTATTGATGTTTTTTTCGTATTCATCGTGAACCCGGGGCTGACCATCATCCATGGCGGTAAGAAAGTTGAGTACCGCAGGCAGCACCTCATATTCCACTTTGATAAGTTTCAGCGCCTTGTAGCAGGTGGGTTCATCGAGACAGGCAACTGCGGCAACCTTGTCTCCGACAAAGCGGACCTTGTCACTGCAGAAGATGTTCTCATCCCAGCGGGCCGGACTGAGGCCGTATTTCAGGGTTGGCACATCCTTGTGAGTGATGACCGCCTTGACTCCCGGAAGCGCCTCGGCCTCGGAGGTGTCAATGGAGATGATCCGGGCGTGGGCATGAGGGCTTGTCAGGATTTTGCCATACAGCATGTTGGGGAACTTCAGGTCAAGTGTGTACTTGGCCGCCCCGGTGACCTTCTCTGGGCCGTCGATACGGGGTACACTGTGGCCGATAACGCTATATTGCTTGCTCATATGGATACTCCTTCTTCTCGGAGATATTCGTGTTCGCCCGGAGAGAGCCGTCCTTCGGAAGCGGCGAGAACTGCTTCGACGATATGGACGTACCCGGTACAACGGCAGAGATTACCGGAAATAGCCTCCCGCACCTCCGGTTCAGTCGGGTGGGGATTTCGGGTCAGAAGAGCCTTGGCAGAAAGAACCATGCCGGGGGTACAGTAGCCGCACTGCACGGCGGCGAAGTTGATCATCGCCTCCTGAATCGCGTCAAGCTTGCTGTTGACAGCGACACCCTCAATCGTGGTTATTTCGAGTCCATCGGCTTCAATGGCAAGAACCATGCAAGAGTCAACCGGCTTTCCCTCAAGAAGTACGGTGCAGGAGCCGCAGTCGCCAAGCTCGCACCCTTTCTTGGTACCGGTAAGATTAAGCTCGTCGCGCAGTACATTGGCCAGAATGGCATTCCCCTTCACCAGCACGGTGCGGGCATCGCCGTTTACGTTGAGGGTGATCAGATAGCGTTTCACCCCATCCTTGTCGGTAATTGTCTGATTAATCATGTCATTCTCCCTTTATACATGGCCTTCATCAATAGCTTTGCGCAGGGCGCGTCTCGTAAGCACCCGGATCAGCTCGCGGCGATATTCCGCCGAACCCCTGAGATCAGTAATCGGTTTACATTCAGCGGCAGCAGAGTCGGCGGCCTGTTCAAGCAGGACATCTGTAATGGTCTGCCCTCTGAGCAGGGCTTCCGCGTCCTTTGCCCGCATCGGTACCGGTGCTACCGCTCCCATGACTATCCGGACATCAGCCAGAACATTGTCTTTTACCGTTACCGCTACGGCGACGCCGACTACCGCCAGCGCGCCGGCTTTTCGCAGGCCGAATTTTATATAGGTGCTCCCCGTGGCAGGTTGGTCTGGGATTATGACTTCTGTCAGAATTTCATCCCGCTTGATGAGGGTTTTACCAGGTCCGCAGATAAAATCCTCCAGTGGCACAATCCGCTCGCCAGCGTATTGTACAACCTTGACTGAGGCATTAAGGGCAATCAGCAGCGGTGGCAGATCCGCCAGAGGTGAAGCGTTACAGATGTTGCCGCCGACGGTGCCCCTGTTGCGTACCTGGGGATTGCCCATTTCGTGTGACGCCATCGGGAGTGACAGGTACCGCTCCTGAAGTATTTTCGACGTATACACTCCGTGAGGGGTAACGAGAGCACCGATGACTATTCCGCGACCCTCTTCGTGGCGAATCTCCGTCAAGTGGGTCATATGTTTCAGTGACACCACGTGCTCGGGGGTCAAATGGCCATTCTTCAGCTTGTGAAGAATATCCGATCCCCCCCCCAGAACAATGGCCCTCTCCCCCAGTTCATCGAGAAGCACGCAAGCGTCGGCTAAGGTTTTCGGGGCATGATACTCAAAATCCGGCATGTACATAAATCCACCTCCTTCGGTGTCTGGTGCTGCATTTTTTCGGTTCTAATCGGTTGCATGCGAGACATTTAATGACAAGAACAAAAACAGTCCTCAATCCTTCACATCCCTCAGAAAGCGCTTGAAAAGGAGTTTCTCCTCAAGGGAAAAATTATTCAGCAATTCATTATTCGTGACTTCTATGGCCGAAGCCAGACCCGGAAAAGCTTCACGTGCCTTCTCGGTCAGGTACACCCTCGTCACCCGGCCATCAACCTGATCTGTTTCGCGCCTCACCCACTCCGCCGTCACCATACGATCAAGCACCCCTGCGAGGGTCGCTGTATCGAGAGCGATGCGTCGACCGATCTCGCCAACGGAAAGCCCGTCCTCCTCCCAGAGCGCTTCCATGAACAGGCATTGCATAGGCGTCAGCCCAAAAGCCTGAAGGTACGCTTTCAAAACTCCTTGGGCCCGCTGATGGGCTTTAGCGAGTAAAAATACAATATTGTCGCGGAATGATATCATGCCTATTATTACCTTGCATGCAAGATAATAGCGCCATGTACAAAAGTCAATTGAAATTCAGTTGAATTCAGCCTGCTGCGCAAATTCACGAAATATACGTTGCGATTGCGATAGAGTATAACTTTGTATCGGTGGTGTCAGCCCGGGACGTCATAACAATGGGGACTTTGGCGCCCATTACGGCGGCGGCAATCTTTTTGTTGGCCAGGTATGTCAATCCTTTATGAATGACATTGCCGACCTGTAAATTCGGCACAAGCACGATATCTGCCTTGCCAGCGACGTCACCACCAATTTTCTTCTGTTTGGCAGCAACTAAAGAGATTGCGTTGTCAAGAGCAAAGGGACCGTCAACGACGGCATGTTCGATTTGTCCCCGATCCGCCATCTTGCTGAGAACTGCAGCATCCAGGGTGTCTGGCATAGCCGGATTGACAAGTTCTACCGCCGACAGAACTGCCACCTTAGGTTTGTCGTATCCAAGCTTTATCGCAAGTCCCACGGCATTTTCAATAATCTGCTTCTTTTCTTCCAATGTAGGAGAGATGTTCATGGCGCAATCTGTGAACATCAATAGACCTTCCCCCTCTACCTTCTCGGTGATCGTAATCTGGCTGATCAGGTTACCACCACGTACGCCACGCTCTTTATCGAGAACGGCCTTGAGAAAAATGGATGTATGCAGTTCACCTTTCATCAGCACCGTTGCTTTACCCTCTACTACCAGGCAGACCGCCTTTTCCGCAGCTGCTTTATGACTGTCGGCATGATGTATTTCAAAGGCTGAATCGTCAAGCCCCTCCTTGCGGAGCAGTGCTGAGATCTTTCCGGCATCACCCACCAGGATGAACGCGGCGATACCGATTTCCATGGTGTTCTTTACCAGCTTGATGATCCCTTCATCCTCGGGAGTGGCTATGGCAATTTTTTTTATCGCCTTTCCCCTGACGGCATCGTACAGGTCATTGAGTGACAAAATCATGTTTATTACTCCTCTCCACCTCTGTAGATTGATAGCTCTTCTTCATGGTTGAAATAGCGCATAGCCGCATCTGCAAGCGCTTCCATTTCGTTCTCGCCGGGGTTCAGATATATCGGAGCTATGAATGATATTTTCCGTTTCAGGCTCTCCAGCAAACGCCGTGAATAGACCAGACTCCCTGTCAGGGCTATGGCATCAACCTCTCCTTCAAGTACAGCCGCGCTCGCCCCGATCTCCTTAGCAACCTGGTAGACCATGGCTTCAAACACTTCTTCCGTTTTCAAGTCACCTGCTTCGATCCGTCGCTCGATTTCAATGACGTTTGTCGTTCCGAGATAGGCAAACAAACCCCCGTTGCCGGTCAATAATTTCAGCACCTCAGCTTTACTGTAATCTCCACTGAAACAGAGCTTGACCAGGTCGCCGGCTGGCAGTGAGCCTGCCCGCTCCGGAGAAAACGGGCCGTCTCCGTCGAGGGCATTATTGACATCGATAATGTGTCCCTTTCTGTGGGCACCGACCGAGATCCCCCCACCCAGATGTGCGACGATCAGGTTAACGTCGTCATACTTCCTGCCGAGTTCGGCAGCAATCTTCCTGGCGGTCGCTTTCTGGTTTAAGGCGTGGAAACTGCTCTGCCTGGTAATCTGAGGAATCCCGGAGTAACGAGCGGATCTGCACAGTTCATCAGTCATTGGAGGATCAGCCGTCAACACCGGAATGTTGTACTCATTCCCAAGATCAAATGCCACTAGCCCTCCCACGTTAATAGGGTGTCCACCATAGATGCCGCTTTTCATGTCTGCAATCATCTTCGGGCAGATCCGGTAGATACCACCGGGAAGTGGCTTGACATTACCGCCGCGACAAGCGATGGCATCCATCTCTGTCATTGAGAAGTTGTTGCTCTTTAGAAAGTCTAGAATTGCATCCCTTCTGAAATCGTATTGATCCCAGATAGTTGGAAACTTTCGTAGTTCTTCGTCATCATGCTTTACCGATTCGTTAACAATCATATTTCCTGCCGAAAATATGCCGATCTTTGTTGAGGTTGAGCCGGGGTTGATGATCAGTATAGTTTTGTCAGTACTCATTACGTCCTCCATGGTCAGGTTCTTTGTGCCGGTTCTGTTCATGTGATAAAAAAATGGGGGGATTTCTCCCCCCACAGTGCATGATTGGGGCTCTTGTGACTAAAAAGCGTATATCATCTTGAAAACAGTCTGCGGTCCGGTAGGTGTGTTTTTGGCATTATACTCCCAATACTGCTTGAGAGTCACACTGAACGGGCCCTGCTTCGGCCAGTATTTGAGGCCGACACCGACACCGCCAACCTTGCTTTTGCCGTCTGATGCCTTGCTGCCATTGACTTCGTCTTCGGTAGTTTGCCAGAAGTTGTAGCCGACTAGACCACCGGTCAGGCCGTTTTTCAAACTGTAACCCAAAGCCCAGTCCACATGGAACTCCTGACCTGGGCTGAGTTTTACGGTAGGGCTTCCTGGAGGACCAGGCATAAGATAATCATCATTATCAGTGTTAAAGTCATACATCAACTTGACGGAGGAGTCAAAACCTTCTTTGAGATAGGATACTGCCAGCACCGGCTCAAAAGTCCAGTGGTTTTTGGAAAGTACCTGGGTGGAGAGGTTGGTCTTGTCGTAGTCGCCAGTCGGAGCCCATATATCCAGCGCGGCAACGGCATGCAGTTCCGGGCCGAAGTGCCAGCCAAATACAAGCGGACTGAAGATGATATCGCCCATTCCCTTATCATTAACATTGAGATTTCCAAGAGCAGGAGCGGTCAAATCAGCACTGTAATAGGGGATGAAGACGTGAGCCGCCAGACTGGCTCCGAACAGCGAGTAGGGGCTGACGTAGATTAGGCGAGGCACCTCGGCAAATACACTGAAGTTAATATCTGCAGCAGTTTTTCCGGAGTTATTTTTCAACGAGTCCTTCTGAACCAGCATCATGTAGTTAACAAGATAGGTTCCCGGGGGTGGCAGTGCGCCGACCATAAAATCTTCAGCCCCGTTGGGATAGTGACCGCCACTGCCAGGTAAACCGCCTGAGAAACTCTGGGAGGCGATCAACAGAGAAAAAACTGCAGAAATACAGATGGTGCGAATAAAACTGGTACAGGCAACAATTTTCATTTTAGTCTCCTTTTTCTTCTGGTTTGTGCTGCATGAGTTTCTGCCGTTTCAGGTTGTCTGTTTTTTTAATCGTTTGGCCAGATCGATGATTGCTGCCAGATCGCCGTTATCCCATTTTTTACCCGCCTCGGTGAAGAAGGCTCGTTCCTCTTTGAGCAACGGCTCGAACCGTTTTACAAAGCTGCCTGCATGTTCCGTTAATGTCACCCCGAACTCTTCGGCAACATCGCACAAACTGCCGCTCAGAAGCAGTGCTATATCTGACTTGTCCAGCATATCTGCGTCGTAAACGATTTTTGCCTCCATGGTCTGTGGCAGGACTCCACTGGCAGGATCATGTGAGACAATACAATGCCTGATAGCTGTAACCTCCCCCGGTTCAAAACCATGCTCAACGAGAATATTTCCACACTGTTCGGCGCCAACATGCGCATGATCTTTCAGGCAGCCGTAAAAATATCCGATGTCATGCAGGATAACCCC
>CAIMXI010000163.1 GCA_903845365.1 uncultured Geobacteraceae bacterium
AAGGATTTTACCACGCCGCTTGTTATCATGGCGCCGATTCCGCTGACCCTGATCGGAATACTGCCGGGACACGCCATGTTTGGGGCGTTTTTTACCGCAACGTCCATGATCGGTTTCATAGCCCTTGCCGGTATCATTGTACGCAACTCGATCATCCTGATAGATTTTGCCGAAATGAAGCGCCGCGAGGGGATGAAACTCGATGAGGCAATTATTGAGGCGGGGGCGGTCCGCTTCCGACCGATGCTGCTGACCGGCGCTGCGGTAGTCGTAGGGAGTTTCGTTATTGTATTTGATCCGATTTTTCAGGGGTTGGCGTTGGCAATGATGTTCGGGGAAATCGCCTCGACCACGCTGTCACGCGTGACGATTCCGATATTGTATTATCTGGTGCAGAGTTGGAAAGAAGAGCACCATAAACAACAAGAAGTTCTGGAACAGAGGAAATAAAAAGTCACTGGAGGAGCCTGATGTGAGCAAACGGTGTCAGGAGGAAGCAGAACAGCTCTACCGATCAGGAAAATATCATTGCGCGGAAGCGGTGCTGGAAGCAGTGCGGAGGCGTTTTGCTTCCCACCTGCCGGAGTCTGTAGTCGGTTCGGTCTCCGGTTTTGGCGGCGGTTCCGGTTCAGGATGTATCTGCGGAGCAGTTTCAGGGGGCACCGTCGCACTTGGTCTGGTTTTGGCGGACAAAAAGGAAACCACCCGCCTCACCAAAGAGTTACATACATGGTTTAAAGAGAAGTACAGCGTAACCTGTTGCAAGATTATCCGTCAGAACGACAAAGGCGTTTGTCCGTTTCTGACCGGAGAAGTAGCCGGGAAGGTTGAGGAAATGTTGGTAAGTAAATCGCTTTGAGAAAGGAAAATATTATGAAAGACGTAATGATTTTGATTGGAATTCTGCTGTGTTGGTTTGTTTTGCAGAAATATATTCTGCCACGCCTCGGGGTGTCTACCTGAATGTCCGATTCATGTGACCTCGGGGACCGAGGCAAGAAAAAAGAGATCGAAAAAAGCAAATCCCCCTAAATCCCCCTTTATCAAGGGGGACTTAAAAGAGGAAAGGAGTTGCACAATGAAAGAAGAATTCTATATTGAGCGAATTGTACGAATTGTAGCCGGAACATTTATAATTATTTCACTTGCTCTTGCGCATTTTCATTCGCAAAACTGGCTCTGGTTCACAGGTTTTGTCGGTTTGAACCTTTTCCAATCGGGTTTTACCCAATTTTGCCCGATGTTTAACATACTCGGGAAAATGGGAGTGCCGCGCTTCCCTAAAAGTGACTGCTGCAAGTGACGTATCGCATCACCATCATCTGCGAGAACTCGGTCGGGCCGATTACCGGTGCTCTTGGCGAGCATGGCTTTGCCGCACTGATAGAGCCATCTGACGGTGCGCCGCTGCTGTTCGACACTGGACAGGGATTGACTCTGCTGCACAATGCTCGACGTATGAACAGGGATCTTTCACTGGTCAAAAAGGTAGTGATCTCTCACGGTCATTATGATCACACCGGTGGTCTAAAGCCTCTGCTGGTGGAGTTTGGCGCCAAACAGGTGCTGGGGCATCCTGGCATGTTCCGCTCCCGCTATCGGCTTAAGGATACCGGTGAATGTTATCCGATATCTTTTACGTCCAGTCGTGACGAACTGGAAGCGGCTGGTGCCTCTTTTGATCTTTCAAAGGAGTTTCGTGCCATAGCACCTGGAATGTTTCTGACGGGAGAAATCCCTCGTGTGACCGGCTTTGAAATCGGAGACCAGGGTCTTTATTGTGACTCTGCCGGCAAGGAGCTTGATACGACAGATGATGATCAGTCACTTGTTCTGGAAACAGCGAAGGGACTTGTTCTCATTTTGGGATGTTGCCATGCCGGGTTGGTGAATACTGTGGAACACGTTGCTTACATGACCGGTAGGCGCGATATCTATGCGGTAATTGGCGGCACTCACCTTGGGTTTTGCAGCCGGGTCCAACTTGAAAAGACAATAATATTGCTGAGAACTATTGGTGTAGAAAAGCTGGCTGTCAGCCACTGCACCGGCTTTGCCGCATCTGCGCGGCTGATGCAGGAGTTTCCAAAGGAGTTTCAGACCGCCATGGTAGGTTATACACTGGAAGTATAACCTGGCCGATTTGAATGGAGATAGTATGCATCCAGAAGAACTGCTGAAAAGAATAGAATTAAAACAGGCGCCTGCGATAATTGATGTCCGCCACGGGTTTGAATATAATAATGGGCATATTCCTGGCGCGATACACGCTCCAACATGGAAAATTCTTTTACGTCTGGCTCATATCCCGGCAGACAAAAATGCTGAACTGGTAGTAACCTGTGAACTTGGTCCTCGCGCCCAGATCGTCAAGACTTTGCTTAGAACCCTTGGTTACGGGAATGTGACACTTCTTGAAGGGCATATGGCGCGTTGGCGTCAATCGGGACATCCCCAGGAGAGATAACCAAAGGATTGAAAAAGGAAATGCATGTATTACAACAGTGAACGGCTTTTTCAGAATATTATCGAATATATTGCCGAAGGCATATTTGTACTGAATGAGGCCGGTGAAATTACTTTTATGAATCCGGAAGCGGAGCGGCTGCTCGGGTGGACTGCCCGTGAACTGGTAAATAAAAATGCTCATGACATCATTCATTGTCATAATGTTGATGGCTCGTCTTTGCCACTTGAACAGTGTCCGATGCGCAATGTTATTATAACCGGCAGCCAGTATTGTTCTGCCAATGATCTTTTTACCCATAAAGATGGCAGCACTTTTCCAATATCGGTTTTATGCAGTCCTATAATGGAAGGTGACAGAATTGTTGCATCGGTTACCGCTTTTCGAGACATTACCGAGTTGAAAAGAGCAGAAGTCGCCTTGCGTGAGGCTCATGAAAAACTGGAAGATAAAGTCAGAGCCAGGACTGAAGATCTTATTGCTCTGAATGAAGAGTTGGAAATCAAGTCCCAGAATCTTGTGGAACTGAATACCACACTTAAAGTTTTACTTAGACAGAGAGATGACGACAAAAATGAACTGGAGGATCGTGTATTTTCAAACGTTAAAACGCTCATAATACCAACTATTGAAAAACTTCGGAAATTTGTTTCCAATTCTTCATTCATATCATATCTGGACCTGCTCGAATCCAACCTGCTACAAATTGTCTCACCTTTTTCCATGAGGCTGTCAACAGCGCTTCATAATCTGACTTTTTCGGAAATAGAAGTGGCAAACTTTATTCGAGAAGGTAAAACTTCTAAGGATATTGCAGTATTACTCCATATTTCCAAAGACACAGTTGACACTCACAGGCAAAATATCAGAAAGAAATTGGGTCTGAACGCAAAGAAACAAAACCTGCAAAGCTATCTCCTCGCGCTTAAATAGCCATATTTCATCACTATTAATCAACTATATAATCACTATTGCATATTTTGTGCATCCAAGGCACTGTCTGGTTAAGAATATCATACAGCTTGCAGCTTTATGGAGATGCGATGAATTACGGAATAGCTCCAAATGATTGATATAACAATCGCCAGAATTACCCATGTAGAATGGGTCTCTCAGCTTGAGATGCTCATTCATAATAATATCTCTGCTACCACACTCCCATCCTACCGGAATTGCGAGCTAGGTATCTGGCTTTATGGTGAAGGGTTGCGGACATACAAGGAAATTCCGGAGATCGGGCTGCTGGAAAAGGGGCACAAAGTATTTCATACTGCCGCAGACAGCGTTGTGGAATGGCATAACGGTTCAAAATTCAACTCGCAAAAAACTGCTAAGGCTGAACTTGATTTCAGAAGTGCCCTGAAAATGAGCAAGGAAATTGTCTATCTGTTGACGATGCTGGAATTTAAAATACTGCAGAAATACCAGGAGTCTCAAGAGACAGCCCCTGCCGGTCTTAATAACATGATCAACCACCCCTGGCAGGCGCTGAAGTCGGTAATTGGTGAAAGAAGCAGTCGGCTGGATGTTGCCAGGGTCTCGCTGGATCTGCTGAAGAAAGACCTGAT
>CAIMXI010000164.1 GCA_903845365.1 uncultured Geobacteraceae bacterium
ACAACAGATCCCGCTTAGCCAATTTTAATCACAACGATGTCGGTTAATTCGCCTATTTTTGCTTATTTTGTTGTGCCACTCGGCAAGTAATGTGTGGATTGAAATATATTTGGTGCTTGGGCAAGCTCACGATGCTTCGAGGTACTTCTCCGAGTGTCTTTGCTGTTGGTTTTTGTCAGTCTGCGGACGCACCACCCCCATGCGATTCAAAGTAATTTTTTGAACCAGTTATTATTCTGGGCCGATTAAACGTGAAAGATTAGCGCGTTACGCTATTCATCATAAATTATGTCAGGTTTTGCGGGGCGGAATCCGTTGACTATCATAGTATAGAGTATTGCCATAGATTCTAACGTAAAACAGAAAAATAGATTGCGTTGCTGTTCCCAGAGTGCCCGCTTGCTGCCAGCTCGCTCCAAAGCTGCCCGAAACAACGGAGAGCAAAGTTGCTGTGCTTGGTCAATCAAAAATGCAAGCATCATCAACATAACAAAAACTTCACTCAGATGCTTTTTACCAAGACCGAAGTTGTGTTCGAAATGATATCCCTGATTTTTAAGAGTATTGAAGGTTTCGTTTTCTATCTTCCAACGACACCTTCCGCCGCGCATCAGGATATATGCATTGTCACTGCTGATTGTAAAGTCGGTAACCCAGGAAAAGTGTTTAACCTCACCGGTCTTGGTATTGTGTTCTTTGTAGTCCAGAAAATTTACTTTTAGATCAAGGTTTGCTTGATTAAGTGAAGTATTGTTGAGATAAGTAAATACGTGAATTATATTTTTGTTTTTGCGGTCAACACATTTGAAAGTGTCGGCAGTTCCCAGTTGTACTGCCTCATCAAAGTTTTTGAATAACAACTGATGATCGCCAGGTTTGGCTCCAAGAATGTAATGTGTATTTGGTCGGTTATGGATATCTGTAATATGTGGACCGTTGGAACTTAAGCCATCCTCGATGATAATCACCGGCAATCGTGGATAATCCACCCGAAACTTGTCTAAATATCGCTTGGTGGCATTGCGTTCGCAATCGTTCTTGGTCGCCCCATCCTGAGTGATTATCATCTCTGGTGCCAAAGGGATAACCACCGGGTTGTCAGGATGAACCAACACAGCTCCAAGTACCTGCTGATAATATGTCTTGGTACCGTTTTTGTGATTCTTAACCATGCAGGCATCCGAAGTGACCTTGTTGGAACTATATGAACCGGTTCCATCCAAGCTGAGCAGGTAGCATCCCTTATAGAATGTAAACTGCTGTAGTGCCTTGCTGCGCTGAAGTTGGGCTGTCACCGTCCGAAAGTTTGCCCGCAACAGTTCAGGATTGACCGGATCGAGTACTGTTCGCATTTGAGTGTCACATGCGATCTTTGTGACACCATAGATTCGCTCCATATTCCCATCATTCGGGGTGCGGCGGTTATCAAAGGCCAGCAGCGATGGATCCTTAAGGTCAAACACTGCGAATCCTGACATTAAGACGTCAGGCAGAGAAATCTTACTTACACCGCAACGGTGGTCGGGAATAAGTTCAAAGCCGCTGCGAAGCGCACTCAGTTGGGCATCCTTGCAGAGGTGCTTGCGGATGTTTTTTTTGGTGGGGATTTTAAATCGGGGTGGGATTACGCGAGCTTTTGGCATTTTTCATCTCCTCAAACATTGTATTGAGCTAATGAAAAATTCGCGCCACCCTAATTACCGATTGTCAAGTAAAAAATCGCCTCCATAAATTATTTTTTTAAATATTATTCGATAGTTACACATCAATATCGGCTGAAATTCTGGGTGGTATGGTCAGACGTACAACGACCAAGTAAAAACCATGAAATTGGCTAATATGAGAAGAATATTACGCAGCATAACTTCTAAAAATATATGTATCTAGGCAGTTACGATGCCTGCGGGAATTGCTGGTACGACGCCTTGCGCAACAAAAGGTGCTACAAACCAGCCTTCGACCATGATACGACATTCCGCATCCTCACTGAGGGGGACGGCAGAACTCTGCCGCACTATTTTGATCCGAAAGTGCTTGAGGCATTCAAAGAATCGCATGGCAGATTTGAGGAGATATTTGAAAAGTTGGCGTAAGGCCATCGCATTTTTCAATTTAAACAGAGACTAGGGGTGAATGCTATGAAGATTTCCATTTCCGGTTCGACGGCTCGATTGCTTGGTGACTGGTCCATAAACGGGTTGAATAGGACCGGTATCAGCCTGTTAACCGGCTCACTGCACCAGTTGAAACCAGGTGCAACAGAACCACTCATTATTGATTGTCAGCACGTAACTGCAATAGATTCCTTCGGCAATGAAGTCCTCTCCGGTTGGTTGCAGATTGCCAGCTTTCATGGTCATGAAGCACACTTTGCCAATCTTCCCGATCAGTTGCGAAACAGTTTCACCACTACCAATTTCCTGTCCCGTAATAATTGAAGCTCAAAAACGAGGTAAAATACTCACTGAGGTATGATAACTATGAATAAACTACCAGATAAAAGGCTGGTGAGCGATTTTGACGGGACCATGACCAAACAT
This sequence comes from uncultured Geobacteraceae bacterium, assembly GCA_903845365.1. Taxonomy (GTDB): domain Bacteria; phylum Desulfobacterota; class Desulfuromonadia; order Geobacterales; family Pseudopelobacteraceae; genus JACRCG01. Next base: position 2,541 of record CAIMXI010000164.1, read on the forward strand.
GATTTTTTCCGGCTGGCTCTGTCATACATCCCCCCACAGTCAGCAGAAACCTGGACCCGCTATGAAAGTGGCTTGACCAGTCATTTCGCCGCACTTCAGGAAATATTTTCCAAGTTAAAGATTAGCGACCAAAAACTTGATGACCTTCTGTCGGATATGCAAATTGAACCTGATTTGCTAAATCAGTGGGAGAGACTGCAAACAGCTGGATGGTCTCTGGTAATCGCCTCCGCAGGGTGTTCTTTTTATATTGAGCGGATTCTGCATCGCATTGGCGTTAATCCCATTGTCCATGCAAACCCAGGTGAGTTTGTTCCAGAAATTGGTCTATTCATGATGAGGCCGGTACAGTCACCGTTTAATTGTGCTGAAACCGGCATTGATAAAAGCGCCATTGTCAAACAGTTAGTTGATAGCAGATGCCAGACTGCTTTTGCCGGTGACGGTCGGCCTGATCTAGCTCCCGCGCTGCTGGTAGATCCACAGCATCGCTTTGCCAAAGGGTGGCTGGCTGATGAGCTTGAGCGTCTGGCGGTTCCATTTATCCGTTTTGAACGCTGGAGTGAGATCGTCGATAGACTATGCTTGGAGGTTGAATAATGGAACT
>CAIMXI010000165.1 GCA_903845365.1 uncultured Geobacteraceae bacterium
CCGGCGGCATGTCCCAGTAATTCAATCCCATGACGATCGGATAGAAGATCGGAATGGTCAGCAGGATCATGGAGAGTGAATCCATGACGCAGCCGAGGAAAATATAGATCACAAGAATCATGGTCATAACCAGCAGAGGCGACAAACCGCTCTGCTGCACCCAAAGCGCCAGTTCCGAAGGCATCTGCGACAAGGCCAGCCCGGTATTGAGCATGTCGGCGCCGGTCAGCACCAGAAAAATCATACCGGTCGACTGGGCGGTGCCGATGGCACTTTCTATCAAACCTTTCATGCGCATGCCGCCGGTCACAACAGCCAGAATACCGCAGGAAGCTGCACCGATGGCGGCCGCTTCGGTCGGGTTAGTCCATCCGCCGTAGATACCGACAATGACCACAATGAAGACCATTATAACCGGCGTTACCATGACCAGGCTGCGCAGACGCTCCCCCCATGCGATTACCGGACCGGCAGGCCCGGCTTTCGGATCGCGTGTGACGATCGCTTTTATGACAAGCATATAGGTGAACATGGCAAACAGGCCAGGAATAACGGCAGCCATGAACAGCTTGCCGATCGATTCCTGGGTCAGGATGGCGTAGATTACAAGTGGCACAGAGGGGGGAATCATGATGCCGAGGGTGCCGCCGGCGGCTAGACAGCCGGTGGCAAGTGAGCCTGAGTAGTTGAAGCGCTTAAGTTCCGGCAGGGCGACCTGCCCCATAGTGGCAGCGGTGGCCAGAGAGGAGCCGCAGATCGCGCCGAAACCAGCACAGGCGCCAACGGCTGCCATGGCAACACCACCTTTTTTATGTCCGATGAAGTTGTTGACACAGGTAAAGAGCGCTTTACTCAGGCCACCATGGGTGGCGAACTGCCCCATCAGCAGAAAGAGCGGAATCACGACAAGATCGTAGTTGGAGAGGCGCGAATAGGCCAGGTTTTTCAGGGTACCCAGCAGCGCATTGGTGTCGCCGCCTGATAAGTAAACATAGCCTCCGGCGCCGACCGTAAACATGGCAATCCCGATCGGGACGCGGATCACCAGCATGGTCATCATGATGCCGAACATAATAAAGCCGACTTGTATTCCGGTCATTTCATCACCCCCGCTACAGCCTGACGGAGTTTGTGCCCGCACATGAAGAATCCGGCAATTGCCAGCAGGGTGAAGCTCGGCACCATCAGCATCTGGAATACCCAGACAGGCCAACCCAGAATTGGTGAGGTTTCACCGACCTCCTTGAGGCCGATTGCTCCGGCAGCAGTCCGCCAGGCGAGTATTGTGCCGAAAAGCCCGACCAACAACGATCCGAGAGTATCAAGAAAATTTATAATGATCGGATTCATGTTGTGGGTAAAGAAGTCGACCTTGATGTCCCCCTGAATCAGATGGCAATACGGAAAAAAAGCCGCGCTCGCTACAGCAGCAAGCATCTGCAATATTTCCACATCCCCCGGCACGACAAAACTGAACAGCTTGCGACCGACCACGGATACCAACGACATGAAAACCAGTCCGACAAAAATAAGACCGCCTCCAAGGGCCAGAATCCTCGACAGTTTCAGCAGTAATTCGCCAGTTGGACCAAAAGCATCAGATATTGTAAAGGGATCGTAAGTCAAGACCTCTTCACGTTCAATATAATCTGCCATTTGTTGCCTCCTTCTTGATACCGGGTAAGACGATCTGTCTTGAATTGCCGGTTGTTTTTTGACGTCACAGGACTAATACAAAATCTTGTTCTAAAAATCAAGTAAATAAGTACCGGAATATGTATATAAACTTAAATCCTCTGTTGATACCTTCCGGAGCCGGTTTACCCATAGAAATTTCGCTTCGGACATATCATTTCCAATCCTCTGTAAATGGTAATTCTATCTCATCGCGATTGCCCAAACCGAGCGAATTATCAATAATATACGTCTTTTGTGAAACCGTTTTATACCAGCGTGCCTTGGCGAGAGCCTTGACGTTAGCTGCGGGCGCCTGAGCGAGCATGCCGATTACAGGAAACTTCCGACCGTATAACGTGCGGGTTCTCTGTTCTTCTCCCCCGGAAATTTCGCTGGCGACACCTTCGATCAGCACCCCTTTGATTTCGAGCCAATCGGAGTAATTCTCACAGACTGACGCGGTATTGCTCTGCAAGCAAGAAAATCGTGGTATGGAAAGCTCAACTAAGTTAATGTAAGCGTTATGGAGTGATCCGAGGATGATAGTTTACAGAAAAGATACGAAAGGCGGATGACACATCATGCAATGGCAACCGAATCTATTCCCGTGCATAAACAAGTTAACCCCTGACTACGAAAAAAAGATAGCGCAACTCCCGCTCCTCAACATCGATTCTCTACTGATCCCTTCTCCCTACATCCTGGACAAGAGCATCGACATCGACTACGAACATAGCCTCGTATGGGACGAAAAGGGTGAATTGCTCGGCTATCTTCTAGTGTACGCAACGCCCGATCAGAAAAAATTCCATATTTACCGGATGGTAATCAGCCCTTTCTGCAGGGGGAAGGGGATCGGCACAGCCTTTATCTTTCACCTTGCCCATGCCATGGCTCCGGATTCCCATATCTACCTCTATGTATGGGATAAGCTCATAAGCTCCATTGATTTTTTCAAGAGCAGGGGACTCCGTATCGAAGATCATACCGTGTACCGCAAGATGAAATTTCATCTGATGTCGGTAACAGCTCAACTGCTCAGGGAGAAGGTCCTTTCGGAGAAACGCCCGGATGTTTCGAAAGTCGAGGAGCTCTCCAAGGTGCGCCACGACGTCAAAAAATCGCTTAAGGTACTCTTTGACATGACCGCCATGATGTCGGTCGATAACTTCAACAAAATTACCGAGGACATCAACCGGGAGACGACAGCTCTTCTTAACACGCTTAACAGGTACGAGGATACGACCCACCTTTCTCATAAGGTCTCTCTCAAGGATCTGATAACTGAACGGGTCATTCCCTATATAGAGGCGGTGGACACCTCCTGTGAAGTAAGACTGATCATAAAATCCAAAACTGCGCCGGTAAACGGCAGCTATATACGGTACAGCCGGGCGCTGATTAATATTGTCGCCAACGCTTTAGATGCCATAAAGTCGGCGGGGAGACGCGGTCTGATAGAACTCGTTCTTGAACGGCATGGCGATACGGTTACCCTCTCCATAACAGACAATGGAACCGGCATAGAAGAGGAGAAACTGAAAATAGGTGCGGATCATCTGCCACTTTTTGTCGGAAAATCCACCAAAGGGGGCATATCCGGCGAGGGGATAGGAACGAAACAGATATACTCCACTTTTGGCGCGGATCACGTTGTAGTAGAAAGTGCGGTCGGTGAGTTCACCCGGTGGATCATCTCCCTGAAGATAAGCAGCACCAGAGACTCTGCGCTGCTGGCGGATCTCAGCTCCAGATATGTAAGATTTATCAAATCTACACAGAATATTGAACTCACCAAAGAGAGTAGCAGAACCGAAATTTCTATCTTTATTTGGCAGCTCAGGCTGATGGAGTTGTTCAGCTACGACCTCATCTATCATTTCAGCAGGTACAACAACGTCCGCGACATTTTTCAGAATGTGCTTCTGTATCGCTTCGGCGGCAAATCGTTCGATTTCCTTAAGGAAGAAGTTCGAAAATGCCGCATTGACAACCCACCCATCGGATCGTGGCTACTCGGCATTACCAAGCGCATCAGCAGGAATGAGACCTATATCAGGCAGAATGTGCCGTTTCAAGAGTACAAAGATGTGCTGTTCCAAAGTTACGGTCAGGCTGTTGAGCGCACTATGATATTCACACTTGACCCAGAAAGCGGGGAGTTTTTTGCCACTGATCGCAAGTTTGCCGAGCATCTTGACTTTGTTCCGTACCTCAAACGCGATAAAGATGATCTGTTGCGGGGTGAACTGATCGGAGATGTCAGGAATATTAACAGTCCCATCTATCTCGGCGTCTGGACGGTGAAGAATACCGATGATCTGTATCAGAAACTGAAGTTGATCCAAAGGGGAGCTATTCAATTGCTGCAGATGGGGCTAGAAAAAGAAAAGCGCATCGCCTTCTACAACACAACGTATAATTCGGGCGACAGCGAAATAGATACCTTGCAATCAATAACTCTCGTGGAGATGGCACAGCTTGAAGAGGGGGAGTTCGGCAGATTCATCAGACCGGCGGACAATGAGATGAGTGGTGTTCTGCTCACCGCGTGAGGTGGAAAGGTATTTTATCGTGCGTCATCGGTGAACTTTCCTATTGACACCACGCCTCAATAAAGCTAAAAGGTACAACCCTTTGCCCAGGTAGCTCAGTCGGTAGAGCAGAGGATTGAAAATCCTCGTGTCGGCGGTTCGATTCCGTCCCTGGGCACCACTTAAAACCGAAATGGTAATGATTCCGGCATCTTACCAACTTAAGACAAAACCCTCGAATCCTACTGGTACATCACTGGTACATAAGGACTCGGGGGTTTTTCTTTATGTCACAGAAATTTCTTACCACACCAAGCAATTTACTTAACACTCCTTACGGTTTTTATTTTAGAATGCAGGTTCCGAAACGGTACCGAGATTACTTTAAACGCCGTGAATTCAAGAAATCGCTTCAAACTTCCGATTTAAAGGAAGCTCAAAAACGTGCTCTGCTTCTTGCAACTCAAGTTGAAGACTGCATTATGCGGCTCGATGTTTTAAGAGGATATCGAATGGCTAGGTTACCTTTCATAAACTTTTCAGAAATCAAAGTAGCTACGGTTGATGTTAACTTACAAGGATTTCAGATCCAAGGTATTGAGACAGATCCGCTCAATGCTGATTCCGAAGTAAAGACCTACCGGGCGATGCTCGCTGCTGCGCGTGAAGAGCATATAAAACTGCTTCAAGAAGCCGCAGCGCTAGGGCTCACACCTTCAACTGCACTGAGCACCCAACCCAACCTTGCGCAATTACCTGCACAGCTTCCTGCTACACCTGCTACACTATTGAATAAGAAGTTGTTATTCGCCGAATTAATCGAAAAGTTCGTACAAGAGAAAATTGATCGAGGTAGCTGGAAAAAAGATTCGAAAAACGGTCGGAAACAACAGCTCATCCGATGTTTTGAACATTTCGGTGACTGTGACGTATCCACAATTACGCGTGATGCTGCTTTGGAATTCATGAACATTCTCTCCAAGCTTCCTCCAAATATGAAGAAAAAGAAACAGTTCGCGAAACTGTCTATCTCTGCCGCTGCTGCAAAGAATAAAGGCCCCACCCTTTCACCAAAATCAGTGAACATGGCTCTAAATGATATTTCATCATTCTATATATGGTGCGTAAGATGCGACTATGCCGCAAAAAATCCGTTTGAGGGATTGTCCGTTAAAGAATTGTCTCAAGCAATAACCCAGCGTCTGCCTTGGCCTATCGATGAACTCCAACAATTATTCGCTGATGATCTGTTCCATAGGCAGTCCTGTAAACCGTCGGAGTACTTCCTTCCTCTCCTCGGTCTATATACAGGAGCTAGACTCAATGAACTTTGTCAATTGCTTACCACCGATCTACACGAGATTGCTGATATTTGGGTAATCCACATCAATAACGATGAAGTTGATAAATCTATAAAAACCGCAGATAGCCGTCGGTATGTGCCGCTCCATCCTGAGTTAATTCGTTTAAATTTTGTTGAGTATGTTAAACGGTTGAAACCTGGGCAAGTGTTCCCAAACCTTGATTATGCAGATGGCTTACACTCCGGGAAATATTCAAAGCGGTTTGGAACCGTGCGCAGACGCGCAAAAATTGAAGAGAGCGATTATCATTCATTCCGACATTCCGTGACTGCAGAGCTTGAGAAACTTAATATCCGTGAACATTTAGTCTCAGCACTTCTCGGTCATAAGCATAAACAAATTACTTTCGGGAGATATGGCGCGCCGAAGCATGTTCGTCGATTATATCGCATAATCTCAAGACTCACATTCCCGATAGACGTACCCCCGTGGGGTATCAAGAAAAAGTTCGGAACAGCGAAATGTAGAAACCGACAGAAAGCTTCCACCACCATAGAACCTTTCGAGGTATCAAGGGTAACTGTCGCAGAATCCGGTAACCTTTCTATTGCAACTCCTGTCGAAGCTTCAAACGCTCCGCAAGTCGCAAATGGCTGGATCAGGCGTCCAAAAGCATCACAATCAGAGTCTACAGCCCCCAGAGAGTCCTGAAAATCTAACCTAAAATACATATGCTAAATAATGTTCAGGAACTTACTGGAAGCTGTGAAGAACCAACTTTTTTCTCATGTAGGCTACTATTAAAAACTGAATCGGGTCTCTCTTAATCAATCTGGGAGATCCGATTATTTACCTGAACGACATCAATCATCAATCAGGGTAAATTCTGGGAACCGCAAAAATGCGTGTACAATCGTTTTTCGACTGTGCACGCATTTTTGTAGTCATTCAATCCAGTCCTGTTGACCGGAATCACCACGTGATGTGATGATACCGATCAACAGACAACCAACTTCATTCAGCTTCAGCGTATTAAAGATGATTTCGGCGGTTTTGGTGGTGCCGGCTCTGCTGGTATCGTCAGATCGTCACGGAAACCTTTCGCCTTTGCACCGGTATGTTCCATGGAGATTTTTGCCATTATTGCTTTGAACTCAGCTCGGGCCGGTGATTCCTTGTCTTGGTAAAGCGCCTTGTCTGCCGCCTGTTTTGCGATGTCAGCTGAATTTGTCTCTTTCCAGTCACACAGCGCTCCGCCCATTGATGAACGTAACGGAACGG
>CAIMXI010000166.1 GCA_903845365.1 uncultured Geobacteraceae bacterium
CAGCGGCACCCTTGCAAAAACGGGCTTCTCCTTCGCTGGTTGGAGCACCGCCGCTGATGGTAGCGGAACAACCTACGCAGGCGGGGCAACCTACAGCACCGATGCGGTTTTAACCCTTTACGCCAAGTGGACGGCACTCCCGACTTTCAATGTTACCTACAACGGCAATGGCAGCACCTTCGGCACCACTCCATCAGCCCAGACAAAAACCCAGGGGACTAACCTTACTCTTGCCAGCAACAGCGGTACCCTTGCAAAAACGGGCTCCACCTTCGCTGGTTGGAACACCGCCGCTGACGGTAGCGGTACGAACTACGCAGAAGGCGCAACCTACAGCACAGACGCGGCTTTAACCCTCTACGCCAAATGGACGGCACTGCCTACTTACGCTGTCACCTACAACGCCAACGGTGCCACATCCGGCACGGCACCAGCCAACCAGACGAAGACCCAGGGGACTAACCTGACCTTGGCCACCAACAGCGGTACCCTTGCAAAAACGGGCTTCTCCTTCGCTGGTTGGAACACCGCCGCTGATGGCAGCGGTACAACCTACGCAGGCGGGGCAACCTACAGTACCGACGCGGCTTTAACCCTCTTCGCCAAGTGGACGGCACTCCCGACTTTCAATGTTTTCTACAACGGCAATGGTAGCAGCAGTGGAGCCGTACCGACCGATGCAGCTACCTATCTGTCAGGCGCAACGGTCTCGGTATTTGGCAACACAGGTACACTGGCAAAAACTGGCTACACCTTTGCCGGTTGGAATACCGCCGCCAACGGCAGCGGCACAACTCAAGCTGCAGCATCTACATTCAGCATGGGTTCAGCCAATGTCACACTGTATGCCCAGTGGTCGGCACTTCCGACTTACACTGTAACTCCTGCACCGGGCAGCAACGGCAGCCTCAACCCGGCTACCGCTCAATCGGTATATTCAGGGGCAGCCACCAGCTTTGCCGTAATACCAAATAACGGTTATCAAATTGCCTCCGTTACGGGTTGCAACGGTACGCTTGTTGGTTCTACCTATACAACCGGAGCCATCACCAGTAGCTGCACCGTGACGGCCACATTTACTGCAGCCATTTCTGCAAAACCTGGCGACTGCGACAGCAGCGGCACAGTCACCATCGCTGAGGTACAGTCTGCTATAAACATGTTCCTTGGATTGAAAGCGGTAGATGTCTGCGTGGATATTGACAGCAGCAACGGTGTCTCTATTGCTGAGGTGCAGAAGGTTATAAATAGTTTCTTGGGGTTGTAAGGCTATCAGTGCGTCAGCGAGGGTGTCGCGTCTACACTTTTTACTTTGTGTAATGTGTAGTCGCGACCCATAAGAATTCGCATGAAATTTCAAGTCTTGTTGAATCAATTATGACTATAATGAATGGCGTCCCCCAAAGGTTCTGCCTCGAAGGTTTCTACACTCCGGCAAGTATTTTTTCCTCTCGGATCGGAAGATTAACAAGTGCCGCTAAAGATGCCAGGATAATGTCTGCGTACCACATCCAGAGGAAGTTACCGTCGTGCGCCATGGCAAGCCCACCCAGCCATGCGCCTAAAAAACCACCGATCTGATGGGTAAGTAATGTTAAGCCAAAAAGCGTCGCCAAATACTGTATGCCAAACAGTTTCCCGACAAGACCGGCTGTTGGTGGCACCGTGGCCAGCCAGGTGAACCCGAGAGCTGCAGCAAAAATATAAAATGTCAAAGCGGTTTTGGGGGCCAGCAGGTATATCCCGATCATCACGGCGCGGCTGCCGTACATGACGGCGAGTATATACTTCATCCGGTAACGTGTGCCGAGTGAACCGGCAAACAAACTGCCGGCGATATTGAACAGGCCGATGATGGCTATCGAGGCAGCGGATACATTTGCGGAATGCCCGCACAGGGCAACTTCCCCTGGCAGATGCGTCACCAGGAAGGCAATGTGAAAGCCGCAGGTAAAAAAGCCCGCATGCAGACACAGGTAACTCCGGTCACGCATCGCTTGGCGCACCTGCTGCCACAAACCCAATGAAGGCTGATCTATCGTGACCGGCTTTTCAGCAGACTCTTTACCGCACATCACAGCGGCAAGAGGGATCGTGAGCAGGGTTGTGGTCGCCATGGTAAACATGGCGGCAACCCATCCAAACCCGCTGATGATCGCCTGCAGCAGCGGAGCAAAAATAAATTGACCGAGCGAGCCCCCAGCATTTATGAAACCGCCGGCAAAAGCCCGGCGCCCGGAAGGCAGTTTCCGGGATGTGGCGCCGATCAAAACGGAAAAGCTCCCTGCACCTGCTCCGGCAGCACTCAGTATCCCCATTGTTGCCGTCAGAGACCATTTTGAATCTACAAATGGGGTCAGAGCCAAACCTGCCGCAAGTAGTAACGCCCCAGCCACCAGTACCCAGTAAGAGCCTCTCTTGTCCGCAATAGCTCCGAAAACAGGTTGGACTAAACCCCATATAAACTGCCCAACAGCAAGGGCAAAGCTGATTGAAACGATGCCCAGCCCTGTTGAAACATTAATCGGTGAAACGAAAAGACCGACAGATTGCCTGGCTCCCATGGTGACAGCCAGAATTGCCGCAGCGCTCAGCATGATTAACCATGCAGACGGTGTTGGTTTTTTATCCATTCCTCTCTCCTTACTCTTACGGGTTAAACCGCCGTCCGGTCAAGAAACCGGGAGATCAGCGGTACGACCTCCTCTTTGGCATCTTCGAGGATATAATGCCCGCAATCCGGGTAACTATGGAGTTCGGCAGCGGGGAAGCGTTGCTGCCACTCGGCCAGAAAATGGCGGTCAAAGACAAAATCCAGTTCGCCCCAGAGAATAAGTATCGGCAGGCTGCTGAATTGCCCGATTCCATCGGAAACGGCGCTGACCAGATCATAGCCCCGATCACCGGGGGAGAGCGGAATGTCCTGCACGAAGCGGAGCGTTGCAATACGATTATGCCATGAATTGTAGGGGAGTTGGTAGAGGGAGCGGAGTTTGGGGGACATCGGGTTGCGTTTGCACCCCACATACGAGGCAGCGACGCTGAAGAGGTTGAAGCCGCGAACCAGCAGCGTGCCGAGAACGGTGTTACGGCAGATGCGCAGGCCAAGGGGAAACGGTTTGGTTTCAGGCAGGTGGAAAGCGCCGGTATTGAGTATCACCAGCCGGGCGATCCGCTCTGGGTGGCGTACAGCAAACGCCATACCGATCATCCCGCCCCAGTCGTGAACAACGAGGGTGATATTCTCAGTAACACCAAGCGTATCAAGCAGCAGTTCCAGATCATCGACGCGGCGGGAGAGGGTGTAGTCGTAGCGATCATCATCAGGTTTGTCTGAGAGGCCGCAGCCGATATGGTCGGGCACAATACAGCGATAGCGATCACGCAGCGTCAGCACCAGGTTGCGGTAATAGAACGACCAGGAGGGGTTGCCGTGCAGCATCACCACCGGCGCGCCTGCGCCCTCGTCCAGATAATGATACCCCAGACCGCCAAGATCAAGGTGCTTGCCTGTGAACGGATATTCTTTTTTCAGTGCATTGCTTACCACTCTATTCCCAGCATCAGGCAGTTCAAGCCGCTGCCGATTCCGAGAAACGCCACCTTGTCGCCCGCTTCCAGGATGTCCCGTTCATCGGCTATTGCGGCAGTCAGGGGCAGCGAAACAGTCCCCATGTTGCCCAGATATTCGTAGGTGGTGAAGTCCTTTTCAGAGGGAATTCCAAGAGTTTTTAGAATTGCACTCTGATGAGCTGAACCTACCTGATGACAAACGACCTGATCCACTTCGTCGGTGCTCCAGCCTACTTGAGGCAGGAAGGCATCCCATGTCAAGCGGCCCAGTTCTACTCCGTAGTTCATGACGTTTACTCCGTCTGTCGACATATTCTGCAGATAGCCACCTTTTCCGTCCGGGGTTATTCCCCAGAGACAGAGCCTGTAATGTTCAGGAGCCGCCTGAGTTATACCGCCAAGCAGACGCCGCCTGGAGGATCCGGAAAATGAACCGTCTGTCAGCAGGATAGCAACGGCGCCAGAGCCACCGGTCAGGGTTGCGAGTGAAGCGCCGAAATGCTGCATGGTCCGCTCTTCGAGCATTCTTTCAATCATTATATCGTTTATTTCACGGGCACTTTCACAGGAGACCACGAGGCCGGCCTTTATCTGGCCGAGTTCAATCCTGTTGGCTATGTCCAAAATGCCGTTAAGAACGCCCAGACAGGCGTTGGAGAGGTCAAATACAGCGGCTTTGCCTCCGATGCCGAGCTTTGCGGCAACCCTGCACGCTGTCGCAGGTTCAAACTGCTCACGGCAGACACCTGTATAAATCAAAGCCCCTATATCGCCCGGCGAAATACCGGTTACCGAAAGAACCTTCCTCGCAGCGGCAATCGCTCCGGATGAAAGCTGATAACCGGGCTCCCACCAGCGTCTTTCACGAATTCCGGTCATCGCCTGCAGTTGGCCAGGTACGATGCGCAGGTATTTGTAAAGCGGTTCGAGCCTGCCTTCAAGTTCAGCGGTGGTAACGACAACCGGAGCCAGCTCATAGCCCATTGCTTCGATAACAACATTGCGGTATTTCATCTTGCAGACTCCATAGCTAAAGTAAAATCGGTCATCTGATAAATCAACTTTCCATCCACGGACAAGAAACCATCTGCGGTTATGATTCTTTTCTGATCGTCTACGGCGGTAATCCAGAGGCTCACAATAACCCGGCAGTTGGTCGGTACGACCTGGCCGCGATAGAGCCAGCGGTGCTTCCGCTCCAGCGCTACAGCCGAGATAACCGTGCCATTCTGCCACCCCCAGCGCTCTACGGCTGCAAACTTCATCAACTGAATGAACGACTCCAGCCCCAATGAGCCTGGTGTGACCGGATCCTCATAAAAGTGCGCCTTGAAGAACCATTCGTCCGGATCAACATCCTTGATGCCACGAATGTATCCGAATCCGTTCGGCCCGCCATCAGGAACGAACAGCTCAATCCGATCGATCATGGCCAGCTCTTTTGCCGGGAATGGAGCAGTGTCAGGATAGGGTAGGGTGCGGCCCCGTCCGTTCTCATCCGCCGTCGGCTGATACGGCCTGGCATCGCGGATGCCAACTTGATTTGCCAGCGCCTCCCTGGCAAAGAAGCCGAACATGGTCTCTCCTTCGTAGAGTATGCCATGCCGGTCGGCAACACTGAAGTCAAACTCCTGGATAATCATACCGCCGCTGGTGGCAACCTTGGTCATGGTGGCGCAGCAGGTCAGCAGACCGCTGTCGGGCGTCACAACCCGGTGCTGCACGGCGGTACCGCCAAGATTGCGGAAGGAGATGTCATTCGGGGTAGTCAGCGCCGAACCGACATACGCAGCCAGCCAGCCGCACGGCTGCAGCGCCGCCTCCAGCAGGACGCAAAACGGCATGCGCGGCTGGCGTTCAGCGGCAAAAAACCAGGCATCGGCAGGCAGGTCATACTGCGCTTCAGCCATAGCACCGGCGGTCATCTGCCACGGCTTGCCCCGCACGGCGGTGACCCGATCCATGAACTGGAACGGTGGCCCAGGCAAGCGGGCAATCTTACGACCAGAGTCAAATATGCGGTATCGGTCGCCGAACCCTTCGGAGGGTTTGCCGTTGCTGTAGGCGAGGATCTGCTCCTTTGTGTAGATGGCAGGTTTTAATTCCCCCTCACCCCGGCCCTCTCCCTCAGGGAGAGGGAGCGAACCTGACCAGAGTGCTTGCAACTGTTCCCTGGTTGTGCCGGTCAGGCGAGCCGACATGCTGGTGATCTCGACTATCGGCTTGCCGTCGGCGTACATCAGGGCGTCGCAGATTACGTACGGCTCCGGGCGGTAGCCGATTTCCCGGATGGTGACCTCGTAGGTGACGACCCTGGTGCTTTCCAGTACCTGACCACGGCAACAGAGCCTGCTGGCAACGCCAGGAACCGGCTCCCAGACGGAACCAGACGCTTCGGCTACCCATCCCATCCGCAGCAGGTAGATGCGGAGCGTATGCATGCAGCACTCATACATCAGGGTGCCGGGCATGACCCGGTCATCGACGAAGTGGCAGGTGATAAACCAGTCGTCCGGGTGAATATCGGCCTCAGCCCTGATTATGCCGATGCCGCAACGCCCCCCGGTCGGATCTATTTCATTGACCCGGTGAACGAGGCGCATCCTGCCGCCTGGTATCGTCAGCGGACGGGAGAGCGGCAATCCCGCAAACAGCGTACCGAAACATCCGGCCAGATCACCTTCGCGCAACTTATCGAGTTGGGCTGCATTGTATCCCTCACGTGCCAGCGGCACAAAATCTTGCCAGTCAGCCGGGCGGATACCGGAAGTGGGTCGCTGGTCAAGTACTGGGCGGACAATCCCTTTGCCCGCATCAAGCTCCTGCTGACTGAAGAACCCGGCGCAGCCGTCACGCATTGACAAGAGCGGCTGGCCGTTAACCGTCCCCTCGAAGAAAAAGCGGAACAGCCAGGTATCGCCCTGACGGAAGAACCGTTCTATGCGGATGTCGTAGTGGATCGTTTCGCCCGGTTCGGGGAGCCCGCGATGGAAGGTGACTACGGCGTCGAGCAGGCGATAGACAGCCAGACCACGGGTTATGAAGTCGATACCGAGATAGCCGGAAAGGAACAGGTCGGCCTGACCGGCTTCAACGGCAATGCAGGTGGGGATGCGGCCGCCATCCAGATACCAGGCGCCCGGATGGATGTCATGCTCGGTGACGACTCTGCCACAGGTCATGGAGCGTGGTTCCCCCTCAACGCTCATGATCCGATCCACCAGCATCAATGGTTCATCCGGCAAGCGGACGCGAGTTGGGAAAGTGTCCACCTCGGCGAACTCGGAACCAAGCATCCGCCCCACCGAACCTCGCGCGAACTCGAAACAGAGGTCGCGAGTGAAGGCAACCCCCCAACCCCCCTTATCAGGGGGGCTCAAGGGCATGTCTCCTCCCCTGATAAGGGGAGGCCGGGAGGGGTTGGGCATGTCAACATCCTCACCAAGCGCCTGACGCAGCGACATTTCCAGGGCAAGTGCCTGCGCCATTGAACGGGTCACGGTCTCGCTGACAGCAAGAAACGCCGCATGTGCTTCCAAATGGGATTGCTGGGATCGGGTCAGTTCACCTATCAGCGAGTCATCAGACTTCTTAAAATCTGTCAAAGGAACCCCATAATTCCCATGAGTCCCATGATTCCCATCCACCACTGTTGGCTGCTGCGGCCGAAATGGCGAACCGCCAAGCAGAACCCTCACCATACCGTCAGTTTTTGTCGCAGTAACAACTCTACCAGGCAGATCAAACAACGGTGACAGATCGACAGGTAGCCGCTCGGCGATCAGGTTGGCCACCATCTTCAGCACCACAGATACCGGATCCTGGCCTGTAAAACATGCGGAGCGGGCCAGATGGGGACGATCGCCAAGTATCTGTCCGATCATACGGCTGCATGATGCCCCTGGCCCCATCTCCAGAAAAAGCCGTACTCCGTCGCGATATGCCGACTCAATTACCTGAGGATAGTTGATACCGTGCAGCGCCTGGCCAAGGATTGATGCAGCGGCGCTTTCACGGGTGACCTCGTAGGAGTCACCCTTTACGCCACTATAATAGACGACACCGGTCGGCGCTTCAGTCGGGTAGAGATGCAAATCGTGGTACGGGGCAGCCACCTGCTGCGCCACCTCGCAGTGCACTGTGGTTACGCCATGCAGGGGGAAAAACCGGCAGCCGAGAGCTGCCACCAGCCGGGATAGTTCGTCGGCATCACCGCCGATGACACATTCGTCTGGAGTGTTGACGATCAGGAGATAGCTTCGGGGAAACTCCGGCAACGCTGCACGGACTGCCTGTTCCGGAGCAGCTACAACTCCGAGACTCCAGTTGACGGCTTCCCCCTCTTTCAGACCCCAGGCCTGCCTGGCCGCGCGGCATTCGCCTGCCAGATCGTCGGTAAAAAGGGTAGATGCCTTCATGCGGCCGTACATTGTGTCCCTGTCGCGCCACGCCCGTTGGGAAAAGAGTCCCGCCGATTCACCGAGGCTGTAGCCTATAACGGCGGCAGGATGGACGCCGAAGCGCTGCAACAGATCACTGACGGCGCAGCCGGTGGCTACCTGTCCGAAAATAACGGCTCGATGATCGTCATTGATCCGTGATGAAGATGCATCGTTCCAGAACAGCTCCGGCTGGAACTGTGCTTTCAACAAAAGATTTTCCTCGTCCTGGCGGCGCAGAATACCTGGCCAGCGGCTGAACAGCTCCATCCCCATGCCGGAGTAATGATTGCCGGAACCTGGAAAGACAAAAGCTACTTTCCCGGATGTTCCAAGCGGATCTGCCGAATAAAACAGCCGATCACGCAGACTCGGTACGATGGCAGGTGGAGCGCCGCTACTCTTCAGTGTGATCCGGCCTAATCCGATCAATGTGGTTAATTCGACTTGATCGCGGGCAACCATGGCAATGGCACTTGCTTTACCGGCGGATGCCGCAAAGTTTGGGTACCAGGCAGAGGCCAGATCGTAGATACTGGCAGAAGAGCCATCTGCCATCTTTTCAAGCAGATCCAACTGCATCAACAGGTCTGCAGGATTGTCACCGGCGATGGCAAAAAGAGCTTCATTGCCCACTCCAAGCGGGGCGCAACGCTCCGCTTCAACACAAAAAGGAGTTGTGTCCCACCCTTCCAGAACCAGATGACTGCACGAACCGTCGATACTGCGAACATTTACTCCAGCACGGCGCGGGCCGTCGTTCCGGTTGCGCAGCCAGTAGCGTGAGGAGCGGGGAAAATAGAGCGGCGACTGATCCGGGAGAGCGGGAGCGGCAGATGTCAAACCCCGGCAGCCGGGAATGATTTCATGGTACAGGGCGAGACAGCCACGCAGCAGAGAGGCAAGACCGGAAGCGGCGCCGCTCTGGCCGATATCCCCCTTGACGCTGCTGACAGCACATGAACGGGCAGTGGCGGTATAGGAAGCAAACCAGGATGCCAGCGCAGCAGCTTCTTCGGCGTCAGATTCAGGGGTGCCGTCGGCGCTTGCCTCTATGAAGCTGATCGATTCCCGGGGTACTCCTGCATCTTCGTATGCTTTCTCAAGAGCATGGTGATATGTTTTCCTGACAGCCGCCGGGTCACCGCTTGCGGAGCCGATGCCGCGAATGACGGCATAAATACGGTCGCCATCACGCTTGGCATCTTCAAGGCGCTTGAGTACGACGGCACAGGCCCCTTCGCCGATAACGGCGCCGTCGGCAGTTGCGTCAAACGGAGCAGAAACGCCGGAACTGGAATAGGGATGCACGGCATGCTGACCGAGAACCGCCCGCAGGTCGCCAGCCAGATCTACGGCACCAACCAGCGCCTGGTCAAGTTCACGATTCTGAAGCTGGCGGATGGCCACCTCCAGCGCCCTGATACCGGAACTCTCCTCGCTGGAGATAGTGAAACTCGGCCCGCCAATTCGGAATTCACGGGCTATTCTGCTGGCGACAACACTGCCGAGCGCACCCATGGTACGGTTGGCGTTCAGTGCCGGCCCGGCAGCAACCCGGAGCTTGGATATCCACTCCGATCGCTCATCCGGTGTCAGCTTCCGCCCCAGTTTCCGCTCCCAGTGGGAGGACTGTTCCGGCAGAGCCCAGCGCAGACTGAAGTTGGTGCTGTTCAGGTCAAGGGCGACACCGATGAAGACGCCCGTTGCGGAGTTATTGTCCCGGTCGCATCCGGCATTGTGCAGCGCTTCTGCCGCAGTTTGCAGCATGAGAAGCTGCTGCGGCAGCATCTCCTCCATCTCGCGGGGCGGAATGCGGAAGCTGCTGGCAGGCAGTTCCACTTCATCCATGGTAAAACCGGCGAACGGCGTAGAATCCAGCCCCTCCTCGCGGAACCATCTGCTCTCTGCAGCTCCATACCAACCCCTTGGAGGAGTCGGGGTTGCAGCGACATCACCTCCCAGCACCCGTTCCTGAAACGCCTGCAGGGATTGCCACTGGCCGAAACGGGCGGCCATACCTACTACGGCGATTTTCTCTACCCCATGCTGACCAGCATTATCTTGGTAGTTAGTTCCTCCCCCTTCAAGGGGGAGGTCAGGAGGGGGATGGGGTGTCGTATGCCTGCTTACAGAAAGGGCAACATCCACCCCATCCCCTCCCCGACCCTCCCCTTGAAAGGGAGGGGGAAAATCAAGAGCATTTCTTCTTAAGTCAGCGCATGTAGGGAGGTTGGGAGGGGGGAGCGCGTCAGAGTGCGGCAGCCATTCCTCTATCAGCAGATGAGCGTTGATGCCACCGAAGCCAAAGGCACTGACGGCGGCGCGTCTGGGAATACCATCTCCCCGCCGCTGCCAGGGAGCAGAATACGAAAGAACGCGAAACGGGCTGTTGTCCAGTTCCATACCGGGTTGCGGCATATTAAAATTGGCCGTGGGGGGGAGTGTTTCGTTCTGAAGTGCCAGCAGTACCTTGGTCAGAGCCGCGCCACCTGCTGCGGTCAGCAGATGGCCGATATTGGATTTGACAGAGCCGATGACGCAGCGTGCATCGCCCCGGTTTATATCAGACCAGAGCTGTTTGAGACTGGCAACTTCTACCGCGTCGCCAACCGGAGTGCCGGTGGCGTGACATTCGATAAGATCGACATCGCCCGGCTGCCAGCCGGCCTGAAGGTAGGCGGCACGCATGGCGCGCAGTTGACCTTCCGACATTGGAGCAAGCAGGCTCCCCCCAACATCATTGGCCAGACCGATACCCCTGATGACGCCGTAGATCCGGTCACCGTGAGCCACTGCATCTTCTGTGCGCTTGAGCAGGAACAGCCCGGCACCTTCGCCGACAACGAGACCGTCGCCCGCCGCATCAAACGGTGAACAGACGCCACGCTTTGAAAGAGCGCGCAACTGCGAGAAGCCCATCTGGGTAAAGAGTGGATCGGGACGTGAAACGCCGCCGGATAACATTGCATCGACCCTGCCGGAGAGCAGTTCGTCCATTGCCAGTTTCAGGGCATACAGCGATGAAGCACAGGCGGCATCGAGCGTAAAGGCACCGCCGCCGAGGCCCAGGGCGCGAGCCAGAATTACTGCTGGGAGTCCGGATGGAAAGCGATTGAGCGGCGAGGTGGGAGTAGGTGCGGAGGCAGATCCGAGCAGTTGTTCCTCGAAGGTGCGCCCCAGCCAGTTACGGGTCAGAAGTGCGGAGGTCTCGCTTGGCAGGGCCAGGTTGCCGATGATTATGCCAACTCGCGAGCGATCCAGCGGTGCGGTGACGCCGTCATCAAAGGCCCGTTTTCCTGCGTGGATCAGCAGATGAAAGAGCGGATCCAGTCCTTCAAGCAGCTTCGGGTCAATGGCAAGACCTGGTAGAGTTGCCGCCGATGGGAGCTGGTCGATGAAACAGCCTCTTCTAGAATAGACGCAATCTGCTTTTCCCGGTTCAGTATCGAACACGGAGTCTGCCGGAACCATCCATCGTCCGTCTGGAACTTCACGGAAGGCGCTCCGGCAGCTACTGATATTGTCCCAGAAAGCCGCCAGATCAGGCGCATCGGGAAATATTCCGCCTATCCCGACAATGGCTACTGTAGAACGGTAATCAGCCATCAGGCAACTGCCAGCTCTACACACCCCGGTTGCGCCAGTTGATTACACTGAAAAGCCTTTTGCAGGGAAGGGTCGATGATGCACTCATAGTTTTCCAGGCGGGCAATCAGCTTGCCGCTGATCCGGTCAATAAATTCAATATCGGCGGATGCGCCATGGTTCCGTTCCTCGATAACCCTGATCACTATCTGGGCTCCCTCAGGGGGAAAGTTCTTCTGGAATTGGCGGTACCGACCGGCAAACGATGGAAGTGAACCTGAACCGGAACGCTCGAAGCTCCATAAAATCATCAACTGAAAGGCGCAATCAACCACTAGCGGATCGGTCAGCCAGATATTGCGCAATGGCTGTTTGATCCATAACTCCGGTTTCGGCGCAGCCTTGGCCAGTGCGGTAATACCCTTGGGAGAGCACCCTCCTACCTGTTCGATTCCTTGCAGATCCGATCCGTGAAAGAGGCGTTCCTGATCGTAGATGGTACTGTTACCCCGAGGATATGGTGCTAGCGGAACATCTACAATGGAGCGTATCCCTTCCGGCAGTTTTGACACAAGCACTATTTCCGCGCGAACATGCAGGATGCTCTGTCCGTCACCGTTGCTGCCGGTCAGTTCGACAGGAACAACGAAGAGGGAATCATGTTTTTCGGCGCGACCGGCCATTACTCTGAGACTGCACGTGCTCCCCTGATCAAAGGTGACCCCTTTGCAGATCCGCAGGTTATTAAATCCGTGAAAATTGAAGCCGGGATTGCCATGCAGGGCGCCGTGAGCCAGCCACTCAATAGCCATAGCCATGGGAAGGACGGCCTTGCCATCAATTACATGTGAACGGATGAAAGGGTAGTCTGCAACGGTCAGGTTCAGGCGGAATGCCTCGGTGAGGGGCATCGCCGAAGGAGTGACAATTGACAGCGAACCGGCTGAAACCCCGGCCAGGGCGATAACTTCAACCGGATCACCAGTGGCTGCAATCTCGCGAACCAGCAGCTCTCCACCCTCTTTAAGCCCGATCAGGCCGATCCCTTCCCCGGCAAAAACCTTTTTCAGCGATTCGGTAACCATGCCGCCATCCCACGGACCCCAGTTTATGCTGACGATCCGGCATGTGGAGCGTCGGCGCGATTCGGCCTGGGCAAGCTTGTTGAGTAGTTCGTTGGCAACGGCGTAATCGACCTGTCCGCTTCTGCCAAATCGTCCAGTCGTGGAGGAAAACAGGGCAATAAAGCGCAGATCGTCCTGCGCGGTTGCGGCAAACAGCGCCTCCAGTCCCTTCACCTTGGTACTGTATACCATGGTAAACTGTTCCAGGGATTTATCGCTGATGAGCCGATCAGCCAAAACTCCGGCACCATGTACAATCCCCCGGATAGGACCGAAATCCCGGCGGATGTCGCTGAACAGAGCGGAAACGGCAGCGGCATCACGAATGTCCACGGAACGGTAAATTGCCCGGGCACCACACTCTGCGATCCTGGTAAGAGTTTCCTTGAGTTCCCGTCCGGCAATGATGCCCCGGTATCGTTCCTCAATCTCTCTTGGATGGAGTTTATCAGCAGTATGTTCAAGAATAGCCCGCTTTATCAGGCTTTCGTCCTGCAGAGCCACGAGCCACTCCGGTTCCGACTGAAATTCCTGGCTGCGTCCCAACAGAACCAGCAGCGGCTTGTAGGCAGATGCCAGCGCAATAGCGGCTGCTGCAGTGACCCCGCGTCCCCCTCCGGTGATCACGACAACATCCCCGGAGTGTAACGGCGCTTCGCCAGTTTGTGGTTGCTCCGGAAGATCAATCGTCTTCAGGGCGATTCTGCCTGCAGGGGAAAGGCCGACTTCCAATGGGCCATCAAGCAGCAGCTCGTTTGCAACAGCTTCCGCCTCTAACGCATGATCTGTAAAAGAGCCAAGATCAATCGCTTTGCACGATACTTCGCTCCACTCGTGGGACGCAGTCTTTGCCATACCGGCAAGACCTCCTGAAAGTGGGTCGCTCAAAATGGTATCAGTGCCAAAGGCGAATGAACCGTCAAGACGGGAAATGGTGGCAAACAGGGCGCCACCATTTTCTCCGGATCTGCGCAGCGCCGCTGCAGAACTCTTCATGAGCAGGAAGGCGTTTTCGTAAAAATTGTCCTCGGCTCCGCCCGTGGGAGTACATATAACGAGTCCGGCAAGATCTGCACGGGAGGCGTTCATGAAAGCGTCTTCAACTTGTACTATCTGAATGTCACGTCCAGTTGCACGTAACCGGGCAGAGAGATTGACGGAAAAATCCGAGCCGTCGTCCGTAATCCAGATTGCGCCGGTGTCAGCCAGTGGCAGTTTTCGCGCTGGTTCGGTGAGCAGTGCCGGCGCAATGGAGCTTCGATGAACTGTTTGAACAGTGGCGCAAAAAGCACTGCTGTCGTCGGATCTGTCAGGCTGGTCTGACTGGTCTGACTTGATGCCTGTCGGTTCGGCTCCGGCGCCCAGATAGGTGGCAATTTCGCCAAGTGTGTGCAGTGTCCCAAGATGCTCAGGGCCGATCACCGGCGAACCGGGAAGACGCTCCTGGAGCGCAGACAGGATCTCGACCCGTTTGATTGAATCAATACCGAGATCAGATTCAAGCCCCATCTCCATCTCCAGCATCTCCACCGGATAGCCGGTTTTCTCAGCTACTACCGCCAGGAGGATTTCAGCAATTTTGTCCGACCGGTCAGATGTGTCTGATCGATCAGACTGGTCAGGCCGGATTCCCGACGGTGCGGCTCCGGCACCCAGATATGTGGCAATTTCACCCAGCGTGTGCAGTGTACCCAGATGTTCCGGGCCGATAACCGGCGAGTTAGGGAGACGATCCTGAAGAGCTGACAGGATCTCGACCCGCTTGATGGAATCGATACCGAGATCGGATTCAAGCCCCATCTCCATCTCCAGCATCTCCACCGGGTAACCGGTCTTCTCGCTGACAACTGCCAGGAGGATTTCGGTGATTTTGTCTGACGATTCTGACTTGTCTGACGATTCTGCCATGTCTGACAAGTCTGACTTGTCAGACCGGTCATACATGGCAGCCACCGGTTCCATTGTTGCCGCAGTTACATGAAACGATACCTGCCCCCCTCCATGAAGAATCCGTTCCTGCTGTTCAAGCAGCATCTGGATGGTCTTGGCGGCGGTATCCTGTCCTTTGAGGAAGCGGCGGTGAAGCTGGGCGGTCTCATCCTGAATCCGCGTGAGCGCTGATAACCCTTCACGGGTGACCTTCAGGGACTCGGAGAGGACGTCACGAGATACACCCGAAGAAGCGTTCACAGGAGCTGCCGATAGTGTGACAGCAGGTGTTGACGTTTGCACGGCATTGGTTGCTGAAACGGCAGGACGAGGAGGAGCCGCAGGGCGCTTTGCCTTCGGTTTGATATAATTGGCGCCGCTCAGGTTTATGGTCAGCGCCGGTTTTTTGCCGGTGGTCTGCGGATCGGAGGAGTACCCTTCATCCCACCCGGCAAGTGAAATGCTGTGGCCAAGCACGGCCATCTGTGCCAGACAGCGGGCCAGATCGGCAATTCCGGAGCGTCTGCCCCCGGACGCATCAATAGCGACAGCAGAGTGCGGACGTCCGGCAAGTATGGCGGAGACAAGACCGCTGAGACGAGATCCTGGGCCAATCTCGACAAACGTGCGAACTCCGGCGGCATACATGGCTTCAATTTCGGCAACAAATTCGACTGGACGCGCCAGTTGTCCGGCCAGCAGTTTAGCGGCTTTATCTGCATCTACAGGGTACACTGCCGCAGTGCTGTTGGCATAAACCGGAAGAGATCCTTCCGCAATGGCAATATCTGACAGGGCAGCCAGTAACGGGACAGCGGCATCGGCAACCAGCGGACTGTGGAACGCCGCCGCAACTGGCAGTTGTTTGCAGGGAAGTTTACTGGAGGCACAGGCGTTAGCTGCGCGGGCAATTTCGGCGCTGCTCCCGGAAAGAACGGCCTGATTCGGCGCATTACGGTTGGCAATAACCAGATCGAGCGCTTCATCACTGATAAACTGCTGTACTTCGGCCAAAGGCGCGGATATTGCCAGCATTGTCCCCCGGTCGCCGTCTCCGGCGGCCATCAGTTGCCCACGCAGGCGGGACAAGGCATGGAAAGAGGTTTCATCAAGCCGTCCGGCGGCACATAGAGCGGTAAGTTCACCGTAGCTGTGACCGGCAGCGGCATGCGGCGCAAAGCCGAATGACTCCAGAACGCGCAGGGCACCAAGGCTGATCGCTCCGATTGCTGGCTGGGCAGCGTCAGTAGCGCGCAGGGCGGCCTCTGCCGCTTCCCGGTCAGCGTCACAAAACGGGGTTGGTGGATATATAAGGTCGGACAGGCTGTTGCCGGTCTCTCTGCCGAACATCCGATCCGCAGCGTCAAGAGATGCCAGCATGGCAGGAAAACTACAGGCTAGATCGCGCAGCATCCCGGTGTATTGGGCACCCTGGCCGGGGAACAGCATACCGAGCTTCCCCGGCGCGGCGCCGGTTGCATAGCAGACACCATCGGGAGTGCTCCAGGAGTTGGTCGGCTGTTTACGGAGCATGGTCAAGGCACTGTTGCAGAGCGATTTCAGTACGGTTTTCTGCTCGACGACCAGCGCCAGGCGGCATGGAGCTTGCGCATCGAAGGAGGAGCGGAGTGCAGCGCCCGTGGCGCGGATTTCTTTCCATGAGGGGATATCTGCCACTCCGGCAACCATCTGCTCCAACGCGGTCGTATCGGCAGCGGAGAAGGGGAGTATCTGGACGGTGCCGTCCCAGTCAGCCATACTTGCAACAGGGGCATACTCTTCAAGCACCAGATGAAAATTCGAACCGCCAAAACCGAGGGCGCTGACCGCCGCCCGGCGCGGTTGTCCGTTGCGGGAAAGCCATGGGCGTTTCAGGCTGGTGAGGTAGAACGGTGACTGCCCCTCAGAAACCTCGCGCAGCGGCTGTTGCACCTTGATGGTTGGGGGAATAACCTTGTGGTGCAGCGCCAGAACCGCCTTGATCATCCCGGCCGCACCGGCGGCCGCCTTGGTGTGGCCGATCTGCGACTTGACCGAACCGAGGGCGCACCACGGCTTGCTGGCCGTACCGTAGATGTCGCGCAGCGCCGAGACCTCCACCGCGTCACCGACCTTGGTGCCGGTGCCATGGGCTTCAACCAGGCCGATACTGTCGGGAGAGACGCCGGCCCGGCGGTAGGCGTCCTTGATAGCCTTTTTCTGGCCGGACGCGCTGGGGGTATAGATCGCTTCCCCTTTGCCGTCGCTGGAGGAACCGACACCGCGAATTACCGCATAGATCCGGTCGCCATCGCGCTCCGCATCGGCAAGTCGCTTGATTACCATGATGCCCAGACCCTCGCCAAGAATGGTGCCGTCACCTGCGGCGTCAAACGGTCTGATATCGCCGCTTGGCGACAGTGCAGGGGTCTTGCTGAAGCACATGTACATGAAGATGTCATTGAAGGTGTCGATACCGCCGGTGACAACCATGTCGGACTTGCCGGTGGCAAGTTCCATGGCGGCCAGATGCAGTGCGCTGAGGGAGCTGGCGCAGGCAGCATCGACCACGCAGTTGGTACCACCAAGGTCAAACTGTTTGCTGATCCTTCCGGCAACCACGTTGCCGAGCAGCCCGGGGAAGGAGTTCTCCTGCCACGAAACGTATGAATCGGAGATGCGTTGGACAACGTCTTCGGCGGTAGTGTCATCCACACCGGCGTCTTTCAATGCCGAGCGCCAATGCGGATGCCCGAGACGCGCGGCCAGCGGGATAACCAGCTCAAGCGTGCCGGTAACACCAAGAATGACGCTGACCCGGTCGCGGTCATAGCTCCGGTCGGCACCGTAGCCGGCATCCTTCAGCGCCTGTCCGGTGGCAACCAGCCCAAGCAGTTGCGAGCTGTCAATCGCTTCCAGAGTGGAGGGGGGAATGTTGTACTCCATCGGGTTGAAAGGGACTTCGGAGAGAAATCCGCCACGGTGGCCATAAGTCATGTCTGGAGCTTTCGGATCCTGGTTGTGATAATCCGCCACGCGCCAGTGGGTGGCCGGGATGTCGCTAATGGCGTCGATCCCTTCGCGAATATTGGCCCAGTAGGTGCTGCTGTCTTCGGCTTGAGGGAAGAGGCAGCCGATTCCAATGATTGCCAGTGGTTCGCCACTTGGAGAGGTAGTCTGGTTGGCACTATTTACTGTCACGCGAGGTACTCCTTGATCTGGATATCTTCAAGCGGTTCGATGCGGAAATCTGCGGGAAGTTTTATCTCCTGATAGCGGAGGATGTTGGCACGGGTGAGCAGAGCCGCTCCAAACAGAAGATTGCGGGCTACCGTCGCCACCCGGCGCTGCTCGGGAGCCGCCAGAAAGCTGCCGGCGGCCCATTCATTGAAAGCGCCCATGGCAGGGCCGCACCAGACCTGGTAGTCCATCGTGCGATTTGAAGCGCCATCCTTGGCCCAGTGGGCGGCCTGCCCCAGATACCAGCGAAACACAAGTGCCATGAGGTGTTTTGGGTCCCGCTCCGCACGTTCCACCTGGCGAGGATCCCGCAGGAGGAAAAAGGCTCGAGTGTCGCGCCAGATGTCGCCAAGCGGGGCCAGGAACAACGCCTTTTCAAGTTTTTCCCGTTCAGGTGCGGGGATAGCATCAAGCCGGTCATAGCTGCGGTAGATTTCGTACAGTTTTGTCGCCCGCATCGGGAACATGGTGCCGCGTTTCAATACCTGCACGGTAACGCCCATTTCGAACATATCCGCAGCAGGAGCCATGGTTACATCGGCCTGACGGGTTTCAGCCAGCATCCGGCGAACCGCATCAGATGTTCCGGATTCGACGCAGGACTGGTTGACGGAGCCGGTCATGATATAGGCGGCTCCCATGGTAAATGCGGCGGCGGCAGCGGCTGGCGTGGCGATGCCCCCTGCCAGTCCGACCCGTAATTTGACGCTATACCCGAACTTCTGCTCCATCCGGGATGCCAGAGAGTTTATAGTCGGAAACAGGGCGATGGCCGGGCGGTTGTCGGTGTGACCGCCTGAATCGGCTTCGGCGGTAACGTCCTGCGCCATCGGTATCTGCGAGGCCAACTCAGCCTGCCCGGCGGTGATGGCACCTTCATCAACAAGCTGGCGCAGGAGTTTTTCCGGCGGCGGAGAGAAAAATTTTTCAGCCAGCTCTTCCCGTGACACCTTGGCTATAATCCG
The DNA here is from genome assembly GCA_903845365.1 of uncultured Geobacteraceae bacterium. Classification (GTDB taxonomy): domain Bacteria; phylum Desulfobacterota; class Desulfuromonadia; order Geobacterales; family Pseudopelobacteraceae; genus JACRCG01. Next base: position 18,838 of record CAIMXI010000166.1, read on the forward strand.
GTTAGGCGCGATGATCTCTCCGTCGGCGGCGCGATGGATGCCGTGAGTACGGTAACGAACCAGCGGTAGCGTCAGAGTCATAAACGCGGAAGCCTCGACAAGGCGAACATTCCTGCGAATGTACAGTTCGGCAAGTGCAGCCTCCAGATCCGGTTCGTGTGGTGAGTGTATCAGGTTGAAACCATAGCGGAAATCGGCATCAGCCAAAGAGTCCACTGCTGCCTCCACCTCAGTATATGGCAGACCTGCCGCACCGAAAAAGCCGAGCATGCCCGCACACCCCAACTCAAGCACCATTGCAACAGAGCTGATCCCCTTGGCCATGGAACCGCCAAGATATGGATAGAGTATACCAACTTCGCGGCAGAAGGTTCGGTCGCCAAGTTGTTCCGGCAGCAGCGGCGCGACATAAACGCCACGAGGCGTACCGTCCGATTCCACGGAAGTGATGCGGAGAGGTTGTGAAAGCTTGCGCAGAGCTTCTGTAATATTGTGGACCTTATCTGTAGATATCAATTGAATTACTCATTTCACCGGGGTCGATTAACAGCCTGTAGCCTGTCATCAGGATAGACTCTTCATGTTTTTACAGGACATTATATGCGAAATGTCCAGTAATATATCAAACTGTGAAATCTTACAAGAAATAGCTGGATATTGCAGATGCGACGAACAACAATAATAGAAGTGGATAACTGGAAATTGACGTGAAGCTTGCTTCGGAGCTAGACATGCTGAAGGTTGTTCAATGATCCGGTTGACTGAAGAGTTGCAGCGCCCCGCCATGTGATTTGATGATGTCCAGTACCACCGACATTCCAAGCCCACGACCGGTAAATTTGGTCGTATAGAACGGTTCGAAGATTCGCCATTTTGTTTCTTCACTCATGCGGCGAAGCACCTCCCTGACAAAACAGCAGCGGGTTGCTGCCCTAAAACTCTTACTTATATTCAAAGTCACTTCCATCGCCAGTCACAGATTTCAGTTCACTTCATCATCCTCACCAGCATATCGCGCAACTCACCCGGATTGTACGGTTTATGCATGAATCCGGCATGCGAATCATTTGCGATGACGCCCTCAATCGACTCCACGCCGTAGCCGCTACAGATGACAATCGGAACGATCGGGTTGATTCTGCGAAGCTCGTGATAGGTCTCGATTCCACCCATCACCGGCATGATCAGATCCAGCAGAATCACGTCGATCTCGCTGCCTCGCTCACGGTAGATTTCAAGCGCTTCGCTGCCGTTTGATGCTGCCATGGTGGTGAAACCAAGTGCACCCAGCAACTCTTTCCCCATGACGCGCAAAAGTTCCTCATCCTCCACAAACAGAATAGTGCCGCTTGCATCTTCAGTCAGAACGGTTGTTTTTAAGGCGGCATTAGTATGGCCGGATGCTGTAGGTATAGGGAAAAAGACCTTGAAGGTTGTGCCGGCGCCCGGCTTACTGGTCAGTTGCAGGGCGCCGCCATGTGATTTGATAATGCCATGTATGGCGGACATGCCGAGTCCGCGACCGGTGGATTTGGTGGTGAAGAACGGTTCGAATATCAGCTTC
>CAIMXI010000167.1 GCA_903845365.1 uncultured Geobacteraceae bacterium
AAGCATCACACTGGAAGCTGATTTCTGCATCGAAGCTCTGGAGCGAGCATTGATCAGGGGAAAACCGCACATATTCAATAGCGACCAGGGTTCACAGTTCACAAGCCCGCGCCATACCAAAATTCTGGAAGATGCCGGTATCCTTATCAGCATGGACGGCAAAGGACGAGCAATTGACAATATCTTTGTGGAACGGCTCTGGCGGTCGTTGAAGTATGAGGAAGTCTACCTCAAAGATTACGAAACCGTTCAGGAAGCAAAAGACGGAATCAAGACCTACTTCGACTACTACAACAATGAACGACCACACCAGTCGCTCATACATGTCAGTTTTATAGTCACGAATTTGGATAAGCCTCACATAGCCGTGTTTCCACGATGCCCGAAAGTAGCTCTTATCAGGTTGCGAGCCTCCCTCGAACTCAATTAATTCTCCGATAGTGTGCTCAAGCCAATCCTCCGGAATCAGCCCAACCTCAGTCTGTTTATACCCCTGCGGCACAACACTCTTCATAGTTGCCCCCGCAGAAAAGACGTGCATACAAAACCACTCATTTTTATGCATATCGCTAACAATATGTATACGAAAATGCTATTTTCTATACACGTTGTTTCTGCCATGTGTACAAAACTGCCGTTTTCTATCCATGTCATAGAATTGGGGCGAATATGATCAGAGTGCATTGGTGTTCCCCAGTAAATTGTACAAAGCGTCGTTAACGTAGTAATTATCCCGCCCCAGACGATGCTTGGTCATAAGGCCAATCCGTGTCAGTTCGTTCAGGTAGCGGGTGGCAGTGATGCGACTAACCTGCAACTCTGTCATGACAAACTCGATCTTGGTATACTCATCCGTTTTGTCTCCTATTCATTGATGACGAAACCCATCCGCTCCAGATGCTTGTTCACCTTCTGCTCCAGCGTGGCAACCTGCTTTGAGGCTTGCGGCAGCGGCGTCTCATACCGTTCGGCCAACTCCTTCACCCGCTGGGTAAGTGCCTGGCTGATACGATCCATCTCGCCGTGTATGGCAGCAGAGATTGTGGCCAGCCACTTGTCTTCCACCACCAGCGTCTTGATCTCAGCCTCGGTGAGCTTGGGGTATTTCGTATAAGCCAGGTTGTCTAATGCGGCCTCGGCTTCTTTCAGGGCTTTCTTCCGGTCGGCTTCATTTGTGCTCAGTTTCAGCCAGGCATTAAGGGCGTCGGCCTCTTCCCTGGCATCCTTGTCGCCTTTGATATCTTTAAGTCGGGCAGTAACATTGGCCTTGTTCACCTTGTCCAACTCGGAGAAGGCTCCTTCCTCACCGCCATGTTCCTCTTCCATCTCGGTCATATGGGCAGCCACACTCTCTAGCATTGCCTCCTGCTCACGGATGGCAGACTGCTGCGCGGCGAAGAACCTGTCAACGATCAGCGGCTTGGGCACAAGATCGCAAGTCCACCCTTTATCCTTCTCCTTGCCTTTCTTATCCTTCTCAATGACACGGTAGGTCTCAGCCTTCCAGCCATCGGCGGCGATCAGGTAGCAATCGTCCTGCATGACTGTAGACCAGTAATCCATCAGATGCTGATAGACGTCGTATTTATCAATAAGAGGCTTGCCGGTGTAATGGGCGAGCAACTCTTCCGCAAGCAGGGAAATAACATTTTTGGGATGGCAACCTGCTTGCAATCCCTTGAGCGTTTCGGTGCTGTGCTGCTGCCAATCGGCAAACAAGGCATTCATGCTGTTGATGAAGTTGACGAACTCCGGATGCTCATAGATGGTTGGCTTGATGGCCTGCTTGGCTACGGCCAGATCAAGGTAGCCGGGACGGTTTGCTTTGAACAGAGTCTGCCGCAGTTGCGGACAGACATTCCAATACGGCTGCAAGGCATCGACATCTACACCGGGGATACCACCTTTCAAATGCCCTTCGATGTCCTGTATATCCTCGGCCTGCTGGCTGTCGATGTAGCGCGGAATGTTGAGGTTGAAGTCATTCTTCTCAATCTCCTCTACACCAACCATGCGCGAGTATTTGGCAATCTCCAGCCGTTTGTTGAAGACATCTACGATCTGATGCAGGTCGCAGTCGCGCAGTCGGTTCTTATTGCCGTCTTTCAAGTAGCCGCTGCTGGCGTCCACCATAAAGATCCCCTTGCGGGTGTGGGCGTTTTCCTTGTCGATGACGATGGTGCAGGCGGGAATACCAGTGCCATAGAAGAGGTTGGCAGGCAGACCGATGATCCCTTTGATATAGCCCTTACGAATGAGATTCTTGCGGATATCCGCCTCCGCATTACCGCGAAACAACACACCGTGCGGCAGAATGCAAGCTCCTTTTCCGGTGCTCTTGAGCGAGCGGACTATGTGCAGCAGATAGGCATAATCACCCTGCTTGGCTGGTGGTGTACCGAAATGCTTGAAACGTTCGTGCGGATCGTTGAGTGGGTCAATGCCAGTACTCCAGCGTTTATCGCTAAAGGGTGGATTGGCAACCACATAATCGAAGGTCTTGAGTTGACCGTCATCACTGGTGAACAGAGGATTAGCCAGCGTGTTGCCCTGTTTGATTAATGCCGTTGGGTTGTTGTGCAGAATCATGTTCATACGTGCCAAACCGGATGTGGCAGCGTCTTTCTCCTGACCGTAGAGCGTGACCTTGGCGCTGGCCTCGTCACCTACCTTCAGCAACAGCGATCCCGAACCGCAGGTCGGGTCATACACAGTGGTATTGTTAGTCGTCTGCGCATCACGGATACCGATGATCTGCGCCATAATGCGGCTGACCTCGGCGGGAGTGTAAAATTGGCCTTTACTCTTGCCACTCTCCGTGGCGAAGTGACGCATCAGGTATTCGTAGGCATCACCAAGGATGTCGTCACCCTCTGCACGGTTCTTACTAAAGTCGAGCGATTTGTTTTCAAAGATGGCAATCAGGTTGGTAAGCCGCTCCACCATTTCCGAACCACTGCCAAGTTTACTCGGATCATTGAAGTCCGGCATGTCAGACAGTTTGTTGGCATTGGCAAGCGGCCCGATGATCTTCTTGTTGATCTGGTCACCAATGTCTGGCTTCCCCTTGAGCGCAATCATGTCCGTGAAGCTGGCACCCTCTGGAATAGTTATTGGCGCATACGGCACACCGGCGTATTTGTCGCTGACGTATTTCACAAACAGTAGCACCAGCACATAGTCTTTATACTGCGAAGCATCCATCCCGCCGCGCAACTCGTCACAGGATTGCCAGAGGGAGGAGTAGAGTTCAGATTTCTTTATGGCCATGATGAGAGTCCTTTGCGGTTCAGTAGTGCTTAAGTTATCTCAATGAAGTGGCCTACAAAAAGATAATTGATAGCAGAGAAGCCGATATGTCTTCCTAAATACGCTCTTTCAGCCAGCATGGAGTGTCTTCTCCAGTGAGATGATGGTAATCATAAGGATAGGATATCTTGAGTTTCTTGCTATTTCCAGTATTCAAGACCCCAAGATATCCGTCTGGTATTTCGTAAGATCCATCCCACCAAAAGTATATAATCCCATCAGGGCCTGTCCTTTCTAGCACGTCGCGATACCATTCCACATATCTTTTATCTTCACCTTTACTCTCTACGGCTATTTTTTGATATTTTGATAGGAATTTTGCAGCCAATTCTGCAATTGAGTCGTCTTCTTTGTCACTCCAGCCGTAATGTTCTCCAGACCCAAGTGAATTCCATACTGTATCAACGTCTGCCGGATCAGTCTCATCCGCAGGATTAGAAGGTATAGTTGAGGAAGTAATGATGTATCTCCAGTATCCGGCACCGCCAATATGTGGGTAAAAGCGAATACGCTGATAACCTAGGTTATGCAGCTCTCGAATCATGAACATGAGTCTACGGGCCGGATTTCTTGACATTTTAATTATTTCTCTAATGTCAGTCTTCCCGGCTGACATCTCTTCCAGATACCGTTTAGCATCTTCCACAATCTCCTTGTTCTTCTGAAAGTCAACTCCCGTGTGTTCCTTATCCCAGACCCATTTCGGCAAATCATCAACTGCTCTATGATTTTCAGTGAAGAAGAACGTCATTCTGTGTAGCGCGTTGTCACCACCGGTAATGTGTTGACCCGTTTTTTGAATTTAGGTTGACCCACCATAAAGTGGCTGTATTGTGGTTTTATAGCGAATATTTACCGGAACCTGATCCACTTATATGCTACACGGACCTGTTTTTTTGATTTTGATAGGATTTTATTAAGGTTCACCCAGCCCAGTTAACTGCCAGTTTATTTCAGTGAATCTCT
>CAIMXI010000168.1 GCA_903845365.1 uncultured Geobacteraceae bacterium
AGGGGCTTGAATAGAGAAAAATGAAAATCAAAATACAGAAGAAGGGTGAGGTGCGTCTTAAATCCCAAGCCCAATGAATAGCTGCGACTTCAGGCAGGGTATTCGACGTAGAGCTACGACAAAGGCTCCAAGACGAATGCCAGCATGTGGCCGGAAATGACGGCGGTTTGATGGCCGCCAACACCAATGGTTTTAATCTATAATATTTGAACGATTTTGTACAAGAATCAGAACCGTTAAAAACGGAGAGCCGCCCTTTTAATCTGAGGACGGCTTTTCTTCATATTACACGCCAGCGCGAGCATATCACTCCACATCCACATTCTTGATTCCATCAGGTCTCCAGCTGGGCTGATTACAGGGAGTACGAATCCAGTTCACACCGAACTACTACGTTGTTTGCTGTTATGATTAAGAATTATATATCAACACACTAAATGCTGCTAAAATCAAAATGATTTATCCGATGTAGATAGTGCTAGCTTCCTTTAATGCTTTAGCATACGGGATCTTACCTTTGATTATTGTTGTGCGTCGCATCTGATAAAACCAATATATTACAGACAGTTACGCTATAACGCCATATGCTACAATGTGTATATGAAATGGCGGTTGCGAAAATCGGTGTTTATAAAAGACGCCTTGAGTCAAGCTGAATCGTATGGTTGAGTAATCCGAGTTATGGTCATCTCTGAAAGGATGTATTCGAGCTAAAAATTCATTCATGCAAATGCAGCAAACAACATATTTACGCTGATAACTGCAGGTCGGTCTTCATCAATACCCTCAATGTATACTTTGACTTAACTCTCTCATGATATTCATTTGCATCCGTCCTTTTAAGGTTCGCTGCGAATAATTGGTCATGACTATAAACTCGCCTACTTAACAAACTTGAACCACCTGGTTGAATATAATGAATCGTGCCGCAAACCTGTTCAATGCCTCCATTTCCATCGGCGATTAGCTTGACTCCGATATCGAAATATGGCAGCAAATAAAATGTAGCGATTCTGTTTAGTAGGTGTCGGCCATCTACGCTATCCATACATCCAAAAACGACATCACACCCTGCAACAGCTCTCACTACATCAGGATTTGATAGTTCATCGTTATATACTTCTACTTTTGTGCCGAGGCCCATACACTTTAAAGCTTTCTCAAGGAGCCGAACTTTTGGAGTTTTCAGTCTTGCGTCACGTATACTGGAATTAAGTATTCTATTTACATTTTTTTCTTCAATGTTGACATACTGATTCCAACATGGCGCTTAATACTGCTGATCTCAGCGCCATTTGCGTAATGCAGCAGCACTTTGGCGCGAACTACTTCACGTGCTGGCGCAGTCATAGAACCTGAAAGTTCAGTAAGTAATTTTCTGCTTTCGTCAGAAAGTACCAGTGAAGCCCGTAGTGTTTTTCGTGCCATGATCGCCTCCTCATTTGATATGGCGCAATCATGGCAAAAACAGCATTATTTGTAATTATATTTATGAATCGAACTACTAGATGTGTACTAGTGCACACCGGAACCACTCAACTATGTCTAAATTAGACATAATGTCTGTCAGTAGAAAATAGTCGACCTGCCCCTTGCAAACGTGGGTTATGCTGTGAATGAGAATTCACAACCCAGAGCCACAACCAAGGAGGCAGATCATTGAAGAAGAATATCACATTTGTCGGGCTTGATGTACACAAAGACTCCATTGATGTTGCGCTTGCAGATGCAGGCCGCGATGGTGATGTCCGGTTCTTCGGCACTATAGGCGGCGATCTTGAATCACTGCATAAAGTCGTTCGGAAGTTGCAAAGTACAGGTTCCGAACTTCGATTCATTTATGAAGCGGGTCCGTGTGGTTACGACATTTACCGTTCTTTGACAAAACAAGGGTTCGACTGCATCGTGGTGGCACCATCCAAGATTCCCCGCAAAAGCGGTGATCGGATTAAGAACGACCGGCGCGATGCTTTGAATCTGGCTCGTCTGCACCGCTCGGGAGAATTAACAGCGGTTTACGTACCAGCGCCGGAAGATGAAGCCATGCGCGATTTAAGTCGTGGCCGTGAAGATGCAGTCAAAGCGCTGAGGGTAGCCCTGCCATGTACCCGTAAAATAAGCTGAACTTTTAAAGCCACGTCACTTATCATCGTGGCATGCAAACTCAAAATCAAGTAAAACGAATTCTAAAACAGCCTGAAGCCATCTTACATATCCGCTCAATGCTTGATGGCAATGCTAATTTAACGCGTACAGTCCTTGCTGATCAACTCAGCGAACACTATGGGTTCTTTGATCCTTGTGGTGGCCTACAGAGGGGCAGTTGCATGAAAGCACTGCGTGAATTGGAACATCGAGGCCACATTGTCTTGCCGATTTCGCTTAAGAGATCAGGTAACGCAAGCCCGCGACGTCTTTTAGAACCGGTTCCAACGCCACTGGATGTTCCGCTTGATGTTGGCGACGTGCAAGGTCTGAAGATTATCCTCGTGGAGACCGTGGAACATATGCGTATCTGGAACGAGATGATGTTCCGTGAGCATCCGCAAGGTGCAGGACCACTTGTAGGACGTCAGCTTCGCTATCTGGTAGACTCCGATCACGGCTGGCTTGGAGGAATCTCCTTTAGTTCCGCAGCGCTACAGCTTGAGGATCGAGATGAATGGATCGGTTGGGATGTAGAAATACGCCGCACCCATTTGGAAAGAGTGATCGGCATGAGTCGGTTTCTGATCCGGCCAGAGGTACATTGTCAGAACCTGGCCTCTCTGTTATTGGGTCAGATACTGCGCACTGTTCCCGACGATTACGAGCGGCGATACCGTTTGCGTCCATGGTTGGTGGAAAGCTTCGTCGATGTAAGTCGTTTCTCCGGCACGTGCTATCGCGCGGCGAACTGGGTGCGTGTAGGCTGTACGAAAGGCCGAGGCCGCCAGGACAGAGACCGGAAGATGGCCGTACCTGTCAAGGATATTTACCTTTATCCATTAGATACAGACTTTCGTGCCAAACTTGGCTTACCTCCGGACAGTGGCCCAACGGCGTTGGTTATTACCGATGGCCTTAGTGAAGACACTTGGGCGGAAAAGGAATTCGGCAATGCACCGTTGGGTGACAAACGCCTGAGCAACAGGCTTGTGGCGTGTGCCGGTGCAAAGGCAAAAATACCGGATCGTTCCTTCACTGGCGTGGCCAAAGGAGACTGGCCAGCCGTTAAGGGATATTACCGGATGATTGACCATCCGGATGAAATAGCCGTTACTATGGAAAACATTCTCAAGCCTCATCGCGAGCGTACTATTCGGCGAATGATGTCGCAGAAAACCGTGCTGTGCATCCAGGACGGTACCAGCCTCAATTATTCGGGTCTCAGTCAGTGCGAAGGACTTGGTGTCATCGGCACCAATCAGACCGATGCCCAAAGCATGGGATTGCATCTGCATTCCACGTTTGTGGTGAATTCGGACGGTCTGCCACTTGGGATATTACGGGCAGAGTGCCAGGCTCGTGAGACAAAATCTAAAGAGGATAAACGTCCAGCAGCCAGCATCCCCATTGAAGAGAAGAAAACCTATTCCTGGATTCAGAGCTTGCGTGACTGCATGGCCATATCTCGCGAGATGCCTCACACCAAAGTGATAAGCGTCACTGATCGGGAGGCTGACTTCTATGAATTATTTGACGAGCACAGAAAGAACCCATGCGTGGATCTGCTTGTGCGCGCCAAGCACAATCGTTTGATCGAAGGCGGTGACAAGCTCTTCAATGCAGTCGAAGAGAGTCCGGTGTGCGGACGACTCAGTATTGTTGTAGACCGGAAGAGCGCCAGACCCAAAAAAAGCAAACAGAAAGCCAGCCCTAAACGTCTCGGACGTACTGCTGAAGTCTCGCTTCGATACAAGTCAGTGGAATTACGTTCTCCGAATGGTGACGACGTGCACAATGCTCCTATTACTCTCACGATTGTTCACGTGGTTGAAGACAACCCTCCTGAAGGAGAAGAGGGCGTTGAATGGTTTCTACTTACAACGGTAGACGTGCAGTCAGCCGACGATGCCGCGAAGTGCCTGCGTTGGTATTGCTTGCGCTGGCGCATTGAGGATTGGCATCGAGTTCTTAAATCAGGGTGCTGCATCGAAGATGCTGCACATAAGACTGCAGAACGACTAAAGCGTGCTATTGCAATCAATTTGGTCATTGGTTGGCGCATAATGTTGATGACGCTATTGGGTAGAGAAACTCCAGAGGTACCTGCTGGGGTACTCTTTTCAGATATAGAAATCGAAGTATTGCAAGCATTCTCAAAAAAAAAAGATGAAGGCACCTGATCTACTTGGAGATGCTGTGCAACTGGTAGCGCGACTGGGAGGTTATCTCGCTCGTAACGGTGACCCACCTCCTGGTCACCAGTTGATGTGGCAAGGATATGCTGCGCTACGGATGATGTGCGAAGGATATGCGCTAAAATGTTAGCCATATTTTATAATATTTGTGGGTACAGGACAGGGGTAGCCCGCCAGGTCCTGCTGGCCTTTCTTCTTCGGCACGGACATCGCTACAGTGGCCAATCCTATTGGAGCGCTGCCCACAAGAACTGGATAGCCGACATCAAGATACCTCACCGAGCACAGCAGATAGCTCTGTAAGAATATGTTCATTCAGTCCAGGAGCAGCAGGAGCTGGTACTGCGCATTATCAGGCAGATTCAGGAACTGCTGCCGCAGTGGCAACTGGCTCCGCTGGTAAGAGCACTGCAATCGTTGCGCGGCGTCTCCCTGCTTGTAGCCGTAACAGCCGTTGCTGAACTTGGCGACCTGACCAGGTTTGACTCAGCAAAGCAGTTGATGGCCTACCTAGGACTTGTCCCCAGTGAACATTCCAGCGGCGCTACCATAAGGCGAGGCGGGATCACCAAAACCGGCAACGGCCACGTTCGGCGAGCACTCACTGAAGCAGCTCACACGTATTGCCATCCGGCACGGGAAAGCTTGCCCGAATGGAAGGCCTGCCTCAGGAAGTCAGGCAAATTTCCTGGAAAGCACAGGTCAGACTCTGCGGTCGGTTTCGAAAGCTTATGGCCAGAGGGAAAAACAAGAAAACCGTTATTAGCGCCACAGCAAGAGAACTCGCAGCCTTCATGTGGGCAATAGCCTGTGCAATACTTCCAACGCCTACAGCACAACAATAGATTCAAAGAGCAAAACTGCAATCAGGAGGTAACAAACCAGAACACCATACAAAACAACCCAGGCCAGAGGTAGAGGCGCGATCACGTTCAGGAGAACCCTCGGAAAAGCTATATGAATAAGGCAATTGCTGAACTTCCGATGTTAGAGCGAGGCAGCTCCGCGATGCAGTCAAGTCATGCGGTAAACAACCCGCGCATATCAGAGTGATCAAACGTCGCCACAGGATCCCGTCTCTATCTGTGCCCTGGGAAACATAAAAATAACAAAACCTTTAAAAAAAAGGGGATGGATACTATTTTCTTATTGACAACTGACAGACATATCAGTTTTGGAATTAGGTATTTAGGAGCTTTAGATACAAATACCATGCGACTATCCGTATAATCAAGGTTTTATGAAATTATCCGCAATTGGCATCAGATGGCCGACGGGTGCGTGATCGCAAAGTGAAATGAGTGTCATGATTGTTAAGAAACTGCTGCTGCGACAAGGATGAACAGGACAAATAATACAATCAGCATTGGAAAAAACGTGGTAACGACAGTGACGATGCCGCTGAATAATATGTAACATGGTATCAGACACTTAAACATGCCACTCGCGCTGGTCTCAACTGTCATATGGCTGGCATGATTGAGAATAGCCCCTAAAGTTTATCGGGAATATGCCGATGGAAGTTTCATGCGACTGGAAGTATATTTAGACGGAGTCGGTTATGAAAATTGATCCACGTGTTGCAAATTACATGGAACTGTTAAAAAATGAACCGGTGAGATCCGCTGTACCTCTGCCGAATAGCACCGGGGCAGAAGCCGCTGCTGAAGCACCTTCTGTCGCAGTTGATTTCTCTTCAGCGGCTGTGCAGCTTGCAGAAGATGAGGCACGGCGCGAGCGCCTGAACATCATCCGACAACAGTTGTCAGAAGGTTCCTACAATATCAGCGGTAAAGATGTTGCCAACAAAATATTGAACATACTCAAAGGATAGTCCGTCACTTTGACCGGAGCTTCAACGCCACCTTTATTTCTGATGTTCACTTCCCGCTTGACCTGAGCTTCCTCCCACGATACATTTTATCTGTGTAGAAATTATACTCATTTGTGTTTGTATGCCGAATTTCGCCGCAGAGGATTTCATGCCTATCTCTTCGAGTTTAAAAGAATTTCAGACCGCAATTGCTTCATATGGCAAGGAGAATCTTGGTGAGTTGCTGTATGCCCTGGCCGAAAATGCAACTGAACTGTCAAAAAGCGAGCAGGTTCGAGTCTATCTGGAAGACCTGACACGGGGTACTCTCACCTGTGTTCATGCCACCGGGGTTCACAGTAAAGATATTGTTGAAACTACATTTCCCATCGTTTCCATAGAATCCATCACTTCCAGCGTATTCGTCAGTCAACTCCCGGTAGATTTCAAACTCCCCGATGCCAGCAAAAGCTCCCCGGATCATGAATTTGCACTTCGTTTCAGATTTCGCTCCAGTTATATCATCCCGATAGTCAGCCTTGGCAAATCGATTGGTGTACTCTGCATCGACCAGGATCATCCGGGCGAAGTGCTGAACAGCAGCGCGAAAGTACAACTGTCCAAGCTGGTCGGAATTGTGGCTGACGCCCTCGATCAGGCCAGAATTTATCATCAACAGGTCCGTCTTGCCAGGCGCCTTGAAGAGCTAAAAGCGCGCGAAGCTGCGGACATGATGGTCAGATCGGCGGTCAAGCTTATAGAAAAAGTTTCCCTGGCAGCCGTACTGGTGCCGACTAACCAGGATGGCTTCTCAGGAGTCCTGGAAAATCTTGCCAGCTTTTCAGTGGATGAAAATTTGAAGAAAACATATGATAGGCTCGGCGCACTTGATCTTCGCAAGGGGATGTCGCTGATTTCCAATTATATTAACGATCAGGGCGTCATTACTGATGAACGGTTGCTAAAGCCACTCTTTATCGCCGACTTGACCCAGCACAACCTTCAAAAGCGGGCGCTGACCGAATCAATGGAGCTTCGATCACTGTACCTTGTCCCCCGCTACAACCAGGAAACTCGCCGCATTATCTGCCTGCTGAATTACTATTCTCATGATTTGTACCAGTTCAGCGATTTTGAGATGGGACTCTTGCAGACACACGCGGAGATGGTTGAAAAGGTCATTAGTGAGGTTGGCGAAGAGCATCTTGAAATTCGGGTTCTTTCTGAAATCAGTGATCTTCTCAATGAGCGGACAGAGGGTCTGCAGCCGTTTCTCACCAGAGTTCTATCGAAAGCTACAGAGCTTATCGGTGCCGACACAGGCAGTATTGCCGTAGTAACCGAGCGGGACGGTGTAAAATGGCTGGTGGTGGAGGATGAGACCGGCACGATCGTAGGCGCGAAAAACAAACAGTGGCTAAAAAAATACATACCGCCACTTCTCGTTGGAGGCAGCAACCTGCCTAAGGAAGAGCGTAGCCTGACAGGATACGTCGCATTTAGCAAGCGGCCAAAAATTACTGCACGTGTTGAAACCGAACAGCATGGGGATGGTTTTCATCGCTCCATGAGCCCGCTATTGAAGAGCGAAATAGCGGTTCCGGTTATCTGTTATGACGAAGTTATCGCCGTAATCTGCCTGAACTCGCTCCAGTACGATTATTTCCGTGAGGAACACCGCCGTATCCTGCAGATCATCGGTTCCCTGACGGCGCGGCATATATCAGATCTACAGCGCATCGAGCGCCTCCAGAGAGAGGTAAACCGGCTTACTTCAGATGTTGCGTACAAGGATCCGCACGTCTCCTCGTACCGTCTCGGCAATATAATCGGCAACAGCCTGAAAACCCAGGAGGTCGTAGATTTTATTAATACGGTTTCGCCGCCGCTTTTCAACCGTATCGTTTTTTGGACACACAACATTCTGCAGGAGGCAACCATCGGCCTGCCTTCAATCCTGGTAACCGGTCAAACCGGCTCAGGAAAGGAATTTTTCTTCAACAACCTCTACAGTACGCTTAACGAACTGTATCGGCGTGACATAAATCCAAAAGGGGAACTGCCTGTCAAGAAAACAAATATCGCCGCATATTCTGGTGATCTGACCTATTCGGAACTGTTCGGGCACAAAAAAGGTGCTTTTACCGGTGCATATACCGACCGGCGTGGTATTCTGGAAGAGAACAACGGCGGCATCGTTTTTCTGGATGAAATTGGAGATGCCGACCCCAAAACCCAGGTACAACTGCTACGTTTTCTCGACAACGGCGGTTTCATGAGGTTGGGTGAAAATGCTGAGCGTTATAGCAGGGTGCTGCTGGTGGCTGCTACCAACAAAAATCTCGGCGATGAGATTGCTGCCGGTCGCTTTCGGGAAGATCTTTATCACCGGCTTTCAGAGCTGTCAATCCGCCTGCCGTCACTAAACGAGCGCCGTGAAGATATCCCCGATCTCTCCGTTCACTTTTTGGGTAAACTCTACCGCACCTATCGTGCCGAGAACGATACAGGGGAAACGCCCCCTTATCTGGCGAAAGAAGCAAAAGATATCCTCATGCGCCACAGCTATAAGGGCAACATTCGTGAATTGAGGAGTATCCTGCTGCGGGCACTGTTTTTCAGGAGAAAGAGCCTCATAACAGGCGAAGCGATCAGCGAGGCGATTGCCGGAACTGGTCACCTCGAAGAGCGCACATTGTCGTTGGCTATCCATGATCTCGACGAACGCTTGGCCGGTGAAATAATCGATAAGATTGCAGCCGGGGGGGATTTCTGGTCAGATATTTATGAACCGTTTTCGCTCAATAATATTTCGCGGGAGACGGTGAAATTGATTATTGAAAAGGCGCGGGTTAAGGGCGGTAAGACGATGCCTGCAGTGGCGCGGTATCTGAGGGCGTTTACAGATGGGCTGGAGAAGGGGGAGGAACAACGACAGTTGTTTCGCTTCAAGAATTTTTTATACAAAACGGTGAAGCTGACATAACGCTTTTTTCTAACCTCCTCTTCTACGGTAAGATCTATGGCACGCCACCTTTCTGCATGTTCCTGGACTATTTTGTACGACAGTATAACCATAAATACATGACAACTGGTGCGGAACTCAAGGCGCACATTTGCCCCTGCAGAGTTTCCCAAAAGGGTTATACAGAAGTTTGAAAACGAGCCAGAGTTCATCTGACTGTCTGGGTTCTGGCTAGGAAAAAAGTAGATAAGTTTGAGATCGATCAGTGCCTACCTGCCAGTTGACCCTGGCAGGTAGCTCTAAATGATTGCGATCAGTTTAGTTTCAGGCTGAGTTTATGTACCGTTCCTGTCTCCAGTTCACGGAGCTGCAACTTAAGCTCTCGGGCACTCGGCGCTTCCCCAGGGAAGAACAGAAAGCCGTTTGCCAGGTGGTCATTGGGAATCCTTTTCCCTTCTAGTCCTTTTTGCCGAAGATCGTCGGTGATCCGCCTCTCACGCTCACCTGAGTTTCCATCCCCTGATCCGCCGAGTACCGCCCCGCCTGCCGCACCCAGCGCGGCACCTTTACCCATGGTCATACCGATACTCTTGCCGGAGACAATACCGAGCGCCGCACCAATGATAGCGCCGCCAGTTGCGCCAAGAAGTGTCCCTTTGGCTGCTCCCGTGCCGAAGTACGCAGCAAGCTGGGTTGATTTTTCCAACCGGTCAATGGCAACGGAATTAGAAACGATGGGCCAATAGCGTCCCTCACCATCCACTAGGAATGTCTGGCTGGCAATAATTTCCAGTGAGAAACCACCCTGATTGTTCATGACAAGTTGCACCGGCAACAAGCCGGCACCCCTGATATCAAAGCCGAAAGCCTGCTTGGCGGCGGTGTCGTCGGCAAAAGATTCACCAGCAATTGCTATTCCAGGCAGTTGCTGGAAATTGGTGTATGCCTCAGGCGGTTTGAATGAGACAAATTTGCTCTGGTAGGTTGCACAACCGTTTAAAATAATCAGACTCAGCGATATTCCGATTAGTATGCGTACCATATTCGTTTCCTCCTCCTTCGTTCTGTATGGTTGCATTATTTGAACTCCTTTACAGTGCATGCCTATTGAATGCTGCAGTTGAGTTACCCAAAAAAAACTTCTCCATTCCTGCTACAGTTGCTAATCTGCAACAGTTTCGAACGGAATATCATCGTAATCCGGCTCTATATGGGTGTCACGGAGTGCCGCTTCAAAAGTCGAACTTGTTAAAACAAACTCCGATATTTGAGCCACTTCTTGTTTGTCCATTTTTAAATCTTCTTTCATTACCTTGGCCACTGCTTCATTCATATGTACAAACATTTCATATCCTACTTTTTCCCTTTCCTCAGGGCTTAACTCAGGGCGCACTTTTTCATAGTGTTCCATTATGGTCTTAACCACAGAATACAAACCTTCTGCTATAGTTTGAGTATCCCCCCGTAGCCATGCCACAGGCTTCCCAAAATAGGCAGCAAGTTGCTTAAGTGTTTCTGTTTGCGGCTCTCCAATTCCTTTCAGATACCGGTTAATTTTTGCCAAAGGAATACCAGTTGCTCTTGCAACAGCACTTTGACTGCTTTCTTTTGCCGCATCCGATAGCAGTTTTACTACCCTCTCAGGTGTTTTTCCGGAACCCAAACCCCTTACCATTTTTCACAATTTCCCATTTATGATATTTTTCTTGACTTCCCATAAATGATAATGTATCTTTCTATTTATGGGAAGTCAACACTATAAATCACAGTTTAATCGCCGTTTTGACCTCAGCACAATGCTTCCACGCCTGCTGTATTCTGGAGTAAGAACCGGAAGTTGCACGGAGAACTGACTAAGATTGGCTGAAGCACGACACTAATCGGTATTTTCTATATGTAGTTTCTTGCCGTAGACTTCCAAATTCTTCCACCCAGACCCAAAAACCCTCTTAAAATCGTAAATCTGTCAATTTTAGCTTAAAATAGAACACAGTACTAAAAATATTTTTTGGTCACTCTTCACTATCAATTTGAATAATCCTTATATTTAATTAGGCTTTCCCAATAGAATGCTATCATATTAACGGTAGTTCTACCAAGCGTAAACTGCTGAAATCATTGCATTTTTCTAAAAAATATTAAAAACCGATTATATAATCATGGAAGATAAGAAATAACTTAAAGGAGCGAAAAATAACAACTTTAACGAACGACAAACAACAGAACTTATGAGATTAATCAGTGTTGCAATCAGTAAAAGTTTCGGATGGCTTGCAAAATAGGTCGCACACCTAGAGGATCTGAGTTTGGGCTTGATTTTTTCACTGTCTGGTATATCATCCAGAAAAAATTGCAATCAAAGGAGAATTTTCAGATGGCCAGTGAAAACGTAATCGCATTTAACGATGCAAATTTTGATCGGGAGGTGCTGGAGTCAGCCGTTCCGGTGCTAGTTGATTTTTGGGCGACATGGTGCGCTCCCTGTAAGGCGATTGCTCCGATTATAGATTCTATTGCCGATCAGTATGTTGGGACAGTCAAGGTGGGCAAAGTGAATGTTGATGAAAGCCAGTCGACTCCGGCTAATTATGGTGTGCGAGGCATCCCTACCATCATCTTGTTCAAGAACGGTATTGTAGTTGACCAGATTGTCGGTCAGGTTCCTAAATCGCAGATTGACGCACTTATTGCAAAAGCACTGTAGGGGCATGAGGCCAGCAGTCCCCTTTATCAGAGCAGCGCTTGCCATACTAGCCGCATCATTCCTGCTTGCACCTCTGCGGGTTGATGCGGCTCCACAAATAGGCCTCCACTCCCCGAACTTCAAGGTTGTATCCACATCAGGGCAAATAATAACTCAGGAAAATTATCGAGGTCATCTGCTGATAATCGATTTTTTTGCCACCTGGTGTCTTCCCTGCCGTCAGTCGATTCCGCATCTGGTGGAGATGAACCGTAAATATGGCAAGCAGGGACTCCACATCCTTGGTTTGAGTGTCGACGAGGATGGGGAACGGGCGGTTAGAGCGTTTACGGAAGAGTTTCGAGTTGATTATCCGTTGGGACTGGCGGGAGACGCAGCGACGGCTGATTTTGGCGTGCGTTCCGTGCCGGTCATGTACGTGATAGATAAAAAGGGGAATATTGCCGAGATCTATCGTGGTTACTCCAGCGACAAGGCTCGCGCTCTGGAAACATTGATCAAGCGTCTCCTGGCAGAGAAATGAATTTTTCGGGATAAACAACCTCCATCAGGCATAAACCACAGGCAGGCGCGGTACAACCGGCCTCTTTTCTATCCCCCCCCAGCAGCAGCCGGTCGATATCCATCGGAGTAAAGCGCCCCTTGCCGATGTCAACTAGAGTGCCGACCATCACGCGCACCATGTTTTTCAGGAAGCCACCACCAATAACGTCAACAGTAATTCTGGAACCTTGCTGGGTTATCTGAACGGAATCTATCCTTCTGATTGAAGTTCTGGCGGCACAATTTGAGGCACGGAATGCGGCAAAATTATGGATGCCGACAAAACGGACTGCAGCTTCCTCCATTGCGTTAAGATCAAGTGGCTCCCGCACCTGCCAACTGTAGAGCCTGTCAAGCGGCGAACGGACAGAGGAATTGACAATTGTATAGCGGTATTTTTTGGCGTAAGCCATTGTAATCGGCTTGAAGCCGTCGGGTACAATTCGGGCACTCTGTATGGCTATTTCAGCAGGGAGGAAACGGTTCGTGCCTTCAACGAAAGCCTGCAACGGGAGGTTCCGGCTTGTTGCAAAAGAAGCCGGCATAGCCCTGGCGTGAACCCCGGCGTCGGTGCGTCCCGACGAACGGACCTGCACACGTTCATTCAGCAGTTTTTCAAGAGCGTCTTCGACAACTTTCTGGACAGCCAGCCCATTTGGCTGAATCTGCCAGCCGGAATAGTTGGTGCCTTCATATGCAATTGTCAATAATACGGTCGGCACTTTACGTGCCTGATGGTTCTGAAGCCAGAGTGATCAAGCTGTCCAACTCATCGACCCCAAGGCGATACGTTTTGCGACAAAATTCGCACGTCACTTCAGCCCCCTCCCTCTTCAATCGCATCTCATGAAGCTCCTCGCGCCCCAGGGTCAACAATGCCCGCTCTATCTTTTCCATTCCGCAGCCGCAGCGGAAGAAAATGTCGTGTGACTCAAGAATGGTATACGGTATATCACCAAAAAGCTCTCGAACAATCCGTTCGGCTCCACCCCCCTCAAGCAGTTCGGACAGCGCGGGCAGTCCTGCTATCCTGAACATGATCGCATCTATTACACCGCTGTCGGCCTTTGGCAGCGCCTGTATCAAAAAACCGCCGCAGGTTGCAATGTGACCGTCTTCAGCCAGTGTCGCTCCTAAACCGACCGCCGAAGGGGTCTGTTCCGAATCGGCCAGATAATATGCCAAATCCTCGCCGATCTCACTGCTGACAAGTTGAACGACACCCAGATACGGCTGGCCACCCATACCGAGATCCTTGGAAACCGTCAGAAATCCGGCCTTGCCAATCAATCCGGCGACATTCCATCTGCCGTTCACCGGTTCAAGATCGGCAGCAGGATTGCCAAGACAGCCGCGAACCGCCCCATCAAAGTCTGCTTCTATTATCATCTTGCGGAGTGGACCATTCCCTTCAAATTTGAGCGCGGTTCGCTGGCCATTCTTAAGAAGAGATCCCATAAGGGCCCCCCCTGCCAATCCACGGGAAAGTGCAATCCGTGCTGTCGCGGACGACTGCTGCAGTTCACATATTTCATGTGCCAGTTCTCCGGCACTGCAAGCCAGTACCCTGATGCCACCTGACAGGCATAATGCCCGAACGATCTGGTCGCCCATAATTAATAACGTCCTTGTCTGGGAAAATACGATAAAATGTACTAAGATTCGTACTATACTTCACGAGCAGTCACAAAAAAAGCCGCATCTTTCGATGACTCCATAATGAGAAAATATGCGGCTTCACAGGCTTTTTTTGACTACATTTGACTACACTATATATAGACAGCCAGCAAATAAACACCACCATATCTTGTGATAACAACAAAGCCGACTCCTGATCTGGAGAGCGGCTTTTAAAATGAGACTATCAGTCGCAATTTGCAACATTTAAATGTCCGATGTCCGGACGTACGCTTTCGCCGGATACCCGATACAAAAAGAACAGCCACTTTCCAGCAACAGGCAATAACCGCCTTTCAGGTCGTAATATTTGCAGTCGGTACGCTGATCAGGTTCCGGCCATGGTTCAAGGTGCATGTCTGAGCCTCTCATTTGACAATTCGCAATGGTGGCGGAGAAGATGCGAACCTTCCGGCACCGGCAGTCTTCGCCCTCGCCTCACGTTCATCTTTCTTGCCGGTTCCTTCGCCCTTGCGCCCATGCACATATGGAGCAGCAAGGGATGCCGCGCGTAATTTGATATCAACACCGTTGTCAGGATCATTCATCACTTGAAGCATGTATTCCAGTGGGGTAAAATTGCTTGCTTCCATCGGTGCTGATAGTTCCTTTTTGATAGCGCGGTCTTGCGACTCTGCCGATTTTGCGCTACCACTTTTTTTCGGCCTTCCGGCTCCCGGCCTGTAGCCACCTCTTGCCATTTTTGATACTCCTTGATTTTTGAACTTTTGATTATTGAACTTTTGATTTTTGAACTTTTGAATATTTATTCAAACAGGGAAATTAATTCTCTGCGTGGGCACACACGCGGTTTCCAGCGTGAGACCCTCCAGAGATTTGCCTGACACCGCCGGTAATATGTTTACCCGTTTTTTGAATTTAGGTTGACCCACCATAAAGTTACTGTATTGCGGTTTTATAGCGAATATTCACCGGAACCTGATCCACTTATATACTACA
>CAIMXI010000169.1 GCA_903845365.1 uncultured Geobacteraceae bacterium
GCCGACCGGGCGGATTGCCTACGTCGTGGCGCAACATATGGCTCACGACGGGCATAGCGAGCTGGTTGTGCGCCTGATCAGCCGCGAATCGGCGCTGCCGGTGCTTCTGGCCAGGGATTCGGAACGGCTGCTGGCGGACACAGTTTATCTTATCCCATCAGGCAAAGACGGCATTGTTACCGGGAATACGCTAAAACTTCGCGATCCGGGACCGGCCAACATATCAACGCCATCAGTCAATACCTTGTTTACCTCGATAGCCGAATCCTGTCGCAAGCAGGCGATCGCTATCGTGCTCTCAGGGACAGGTTATGATGGAGTTGTCGGATGCCGCGCCATTAAGGCAAACGGCGGGTTGACTATCGCACAGGAACCTGCTGAAGCCAGGTTCAACGGCATGCCGGTTGCGGCGATTGAAGCTGGCTTGGTAGATAAAGTGCTGCCGGTGGATGCAATCTGTCTGCTGCTGGCCGAGCGGTTTCCCGGCAAGATTACAGTACCGCCACCGAAGGCGCCCGCAGCTGGTCTACCATTACCACCGGCAGTCGGCATCACGGTTCCGCCAGCGGAAAATCGTGAACTGGATCAGTTGCTCCGCCTGGTACATCAAGCTACAAAGATAGACTTTTCCAGCTATAAGGAAGAGACACTGCTTCGCCGGATTGAAAAGCGCAAGGAGACGCTTGGTATCAGCAGCTTCGAGCAGTATCTGGCGCTGGTCAAGCGACAGCCTGAAGAGTTGCATATAATTCAGCATCTGTTTCTGGTTTCTCTTTCCTCTTTTTTCCGCGACCGCGCTTCCTTCAACGAGTTGGAGCGATCACTTGCAGGGATGGTCGCTGACAAGGCTGATGGAGAGCCGATCAGGGTCTGGGTCCCAGGTTGTGCTTCGGGCGAAGAGCCATATACGCTGGCCATCCTTATTTCTGAACTGCTCGGCGAGCGCCGCAAACGACATGCCGTGCAGATTATCGGTATGGATCTTAACCCGGAGGCGCTGGAGATGGCGCGCGCGGGGATTTACCGGCAGACCGCCTTTAAGGAGATGGAAGAAGGGCTGCGCGACCGATACTTTATAGCCAGGGGGCAGCATTTTGAGATCGGCCAAGATGTGCGTACAATGGTGAGTTTTGAACAGCGCGACGTCCTGACCGGGGCGCCGCCCGGTGATCCGCTCGACCTCGTAAGCTGCCGTAACCTGCTGATATATATGAAGAGCAATCTGCAGGATCAGTTGATCAAGAGCTTTCATCAAGCTTTGAGGCCGCAGGGGCTGCTCTTTATCGGCCAGTCCGAGTCGCTGTCTTTTATGGGCAACTCGCTGTTCACGGCCATTGACCATTATCACCGGCTGTTCCGACGTCGGCAATAACGAAGCTCCATAAAGTTCCCCCGCTCCTTGCGGGAAGGGAATAAAATCAGGCATTTAAAAGGATTTACCCATGAACAGTTTCATGACTTTGTTAGAACGATTAAAGCTAAATACCAAGCTGATACTTGGCTTCAGTTCCGGGCTTATTATCGCGGCTGCTATCGGTTTTTACAGCTTGTCCGGTATTACGGCGCTCGTAACGGACATGGAACGGCTTTACGATATTGACCTGCTCGGAATCACTCACATCCAGGAGGCAAATATTAATCTGGTCTACATTGGCCGGTCGCTGCGACACATGATGATCGCCCAGGATGACATTACCCGCGACAAGGCCAGAGCTCAGGTAAAAAGTGCAATAGATACCCTTCGCAAAGAGATGGAGAGTGGTCGTAAGAGAATCGTCCGTGCTGAGGCGATCGCCCGTTATGAGCAGTTCAACATAAATTTCAGCAAGTATGTCGAAAATGTCGAACATGCTCTGGCCATGATTGAGAGGGAGAAGGCCAACCCCTCGGTGGCCGCGAAATTCATCACCAGCCAGGAGTTCATGAACACGGTCAACGCGGCTGATTATGACCTAACCGCTCTGACCAAGATCAAGGAGAAAGGCTCCAAGGCCACGATAGAGGCGGCGCGGCAGCGTGCGGAGACAACGCGGTTGGTTGCACTTTTGCTGCTGGTTATCGGTATCGGTCTGGCCACGGGCTTCGGCGTGCTGATAGGAGCCACCATCAAGCGTCCCAATGACCGTCTGCGTACATCAGTCGAGAATCTGGCCGAAGGGGACGTAGAATCACCGATTCCTCACGCCGATTATCCAAATGAAATCGGCGTTATGGCAAAGGCTATCAAGATTCTGCAGGATATTTACCGTCGCTCAAACGAGCAGCACTGGGTTAAGTCTCACTCGGCAGAGATCAGCAGCGCGCTGCAGCAGACAGAAGACTTCCTTTCGTTAACGCAGACCGCCATTTCCAGAATAGCTCCGGTAATCGGGGCTGGGCACGCAGCGTTTTACGTCGCAGACAAGGAAGATCGTTACAATCTGCTCGCCAGTTACGGCTACCGCGAGCGTAAGCACCTGAACAATTCTTTCGGAGTTGGTGAAGGGTTGGTTGGTCAGTGTGTGCTGGAGAAATCCACCATCTTACTTACCGCTCCTCAAAACTATATCAGGATCAACTCCGGTCTTGGCGAAGGGCCGCCAGCCTGCATAATGGTTGTGCCGATTATTCATAGCGAGCGGGTGCTGGGTGTGCTGGAAGTGGCCTCTTTTCAGCAGTTCACCGATCGGGAAAGAGCCGTGCTTGAAGCATTAATGCCGGTGCTGGCTACCAGCATGGAGATTATGGATCGCAATCTCCGCACTAAAGAGCTGCTTGTCGCAACGCAGGAGCAGGCCGAGCGAATGGAGAAGCAGGCCGCCCAGCTTGAAGAGCAGTCGGTCGAGATGGAAGCGCAGCAGGCAGAACTGCTGGAGACCGAGAGCTGGTTCCGCAGCATCATCGAATCGGCGCCAGACGGCATGCTGGTGGTTGACGCAGATGGCAGGATTCTCCTCTCCAATCCGAAAGCGGAAAAAATATTTGGCTATGAATCTGGGGAGCTGGTTGGAACTGCTGTAGGACAGCTTGTACCGCCTGCCACGCGCGGCAGCCATGCGGAGATGCGGGCCCGGTTCATGGCGGAGGGGCAGAGTCGTCAGATGGGGGAAGGGATAAATGTGGCAGGCCTGCGTAAGGATGGCACTGAATTCCCGCTGACGATTTCGCTCAGCCCGCTCCCCGCCAGGGGAAGCCGTGGCAAGTGTGTGAGCGTTTCTATCCGCAAAACATAGGTTTTAAAGTCCCCCCGCCCCTTGCGGGAGGGGGTTAGGGGGTGGGGGAAGCCGCAATGAAACCACATCATTCCCTTCAGAAATATGCCATAGAATTAAGAAACAACTCAACTGATGTGGAACGTTTACTCTGGCGTAGATTGCGTAACAGCCAGCTTGAAGACGTTAAGTTCCGTAGACAGCAGCCGATTGAATCATACATTGTAGATTTCATATCCTTTGATAAAAGGATCGTAATTGAGCTTGATGGTGGCCAGCATTCTGAAAATACAGCCTACGATTTGCAGAGAGACGCCTGCTTGACTGCCAACGGATTTACCGTATTACGATTTTGGAACAACGATGTAATCGAAAATATTGAAGGAGTGTTGGAAGTTATCAGGGCACATTGCCTGTAAGTGACTTCCCCCACCCCCCGACCCCCTCCCGCAAGGGGAGGGGGAGAAAACATATGTGACTCCGGGCTGATGATATATGTAAGAAGGCGGCTACATGAACAAGATTGCACAATTGGTAAACAAAAATTTTCGCCTGTCTCTGGTTTGCATGTTGCTGGTAGTTGTTGCTCTGGCACTGATTGCCGGCAAACTGACGAGCAGCGCAAACGAAGTTGAGCGCCTTGCCATGCTTAATAGCGAGGCAGAGCGGCGCAGCTTCGAAATCATGTCGCAGACGATGAACGGCAAACTGATCGGTGCAGCAGCACTGCTTGGACTGATTGACGCTGATATCAAGCGCGAGGCGAGGGGTGAACTTCCGCCGAACAGCCCCACAGTACAGCGGTTTCTTGAAGCAATTGCCCGTTTTCCGGATGTCGATGGTGCCTTTGTTGTCGGCCAGGACGGCATCATCAAGTCTTCTATTGGAAAGGGAAAGTCATCAACTGGTGCAGACGTTAAATTCCGCCCCTACTTCGAGATGGCTATGAAGGGTAAGGAGAGCGTCTATGCCGCTGTCGGTACAACCACCGGACTACGCACACTCTATTTTGCAGCGCCGCTTCGCGCCGGAGAGACACCAGACACACCCGCCATAGGTGCAGTTGTTGTCCGCGCCAGCATGGATGCGATTGATAAGATGCTATCCGGCAAGTCAGGCATCGCACTCCTGCTCTCACCGCAGGGCGTTGTGTTTGCAGGTAACAGGGCCGATTGGATCGGCTATCTGGCCGGTGCAGCCTCTCCGGAACGCCTGAAGGTAATTCGAGAACTAAAGCAGTTCGGTAATATGTTTGAGTCGAAAGAGCCAAATATTTTGCCTATCGGTTCTGATGATGGCCTGCACAATTTTGATGGGCGACGTTTTGCTGTAGTGTCGGCGAAAGTTCAATGGAACGACCCGCATGGCGACTGGAAACTGCTGTTGATGGAGGATTTGTCTCGAACCGTACCGGCGATACATTTTAAGGCGGCAGCCGTTACCGGTGTCCTTTCCCTGCTGATTATGCTGCTGATATTATTATTTCTACGGAGTCATTATGCGCAAATGCTGGTGGCCAGAGAGGGGCGGGAATATGCCGCCGCTCTTGAGTTAAGCGGAAAATACCGGGAACAGTTGTCCCACCTTTCACTCCAACTGCAGCAAACAACCGAAACAGCCGGTTTGGGGCAGGTTTTTCTGGCAGAGGCGCACAAAATGCTCGGTATGCTGCAGGGGATAATCTACGCTTTCACCGACGAAGATGAACAGACGCTTCGGCTGATTGCACAGTATGCCTGCCGCGAAAACCCTTCAGCCGTGCTTGCGCCGGGTGCCGGTCTGCTCGGTCAATGTGCTCTGGAACGGAGCACAAAGGTAATTGATACAGACTCCGGTAACTTATTCGCAATCCGTTCAGGGTTAGGCGAAACCCTGTCTGCAGCGGTGATTATGACACCGATTCTCTTAAACAACAGACTGCTTGGCGTGATGGAGATCGCTACTCTGGTGGTACCAGGGCAAGCGGAATGTGAACTGTTTGAGGAGATGGCTAAGCTGCTGGCTATAAACCTGGAGATCGTCGGTCGTACCGAGCGCACCGAGGCGGCTCTGGCGGCGGAAAAAGATACCAAACTCAAGCTGGAGCGTCTGGACGATGCCGAACGCTTCAACCGTCTGGCACAGGATCGCGAGCAGCGTATCCTTGAGCTGAAGGGTGAAGTTAACAAACTGTGCGCTAAGTTGGGACAGCCGGAGGTTTACTCAACTACTCTGATAGAGACTGTTGGCGAACATCATGTCGATCTCCATCCAGACTACCGGCCGGGCGATTATAGCTGGGATGAACAGCCGCCGGAACTTGGCGATCTGGTTGACTTAGGTGAACTGCAGAAACTCTTTTCCAGCTTCTGCGATTCGATCGGCATTGCTGCTGCAATCATTGACCTTAAAGGCAATGTTCTGGCTTCGTCACGCTGGCAGCGAGCCTGCACCGACTTCCACAGGGTCAATCCGGAATCGTGTGCGCGCTGCATTGAAAGCGATACAGAGTTAGCGCTCAAACTGAATGATGGCGCTGATTTTACCATGTATACCTGCAAGAACGGCCTGACAGACTGCGCTTCACCGATAATACTGGACAGGCGGCATCTGGCCAACGTCTTTATCGGCCAGTTTCACTTAAATCCGCCGGATCTCTCCTTTTTTGCCGAGCAGGCAAGGCTGTTCGGTTATCCGGAAGCCGAATATCTGAAGGCGGTTAATGAAGCGCCGGTTATGGACGAACAGAGGTTGCCGACCATCCTCAGCTTTCTGACCGGTTTTGCCCGCATGGTTGCCAGCATTGCGCTGGCGAAGCACCGTGCTGATGAAGCTCAGGCCGGACTGGAGCGTCAGGCAAAACTGCTTAAAAGTGAGCGCGTTGCCGCCATGAGTCTGGCAGAAGACGCGGAAAGGGCGCGGCGGGCTTTGGAAGCTCAGAACAAGGAGTCGAATCTATGAAACTGCTGTTGAATTTTATTGAGCGGTTTTCGTTGACCGTCAAGCTGGCTCTGGGATTTGCCTCCCTGATGCTGGTGGCTCTTGCAATTGGTCTTCACAGCCTCTACACGCAGCGGGAACTTACCCGGGAAATACAGTTTTTGTACGAGAAAGAACTCCTTGGCGTCTCTCATATCAAGGAAGCACGCATTAATTACGCCATTATGGGGCGAGCCGTTCGGCAGTACCTTCTGGCGCCGGATGCTACGGGACGCGACAGGGCGCTCAAACAGTTGTTGGAAGCGGAAACAGCAGTACGCAACGAACTTGAAGAGGCTCGAAAGCGCACTCTGCGCGAAGAAAACCTGCTGAAGCTGACTAAATTTAACGAAAACTTTGCCAACTATAAGCAGAATATCGATAAAGTTCTCGCTATGGCGCAGGAAGGACGGCAGGGTGAGGCGCTGGCTTATGTCGGCACGGCAGAATTTCAGAGGGACGGCATTACCGCCAACGAGGTCCTTGCGCAGGTAGCACAGTTCAAAGAGAAGAGCGCCATGGAAGAATCAGAGCGGGCACGGCTGACATCCGAAAAATGGACTCGCATCACGCTGCTGCTGGTGATCGCTGGAGTTGGTGCCGGGTTGCTATTTGCCTTGTTGATAGCTGTCTCCATACGTAGGCCGACAGAGCAGATTCGTGCAGCAGTTGAAAAGTTGACAGGCGGTGAACTTGACCAGCCGGTGCCGTATACCGATTACTCTAATGAGATTGGCGAACTGGCCCGTTCCATCGAGACCCTCCGTGGCGAGTCAATAAAACTGGAAGGGGAGCGGTGGCTGAAAACTCATATAGCAGCCATTACAAACGAGTTGCAGTCAGCCGGCAGTTTCTCAGAGCTTGCCCAAAAGTTTTTTTCAAATGTGGCTCCACTGATCCACCTTGGCCACGGAGTGTTCTACATCTATTTGGAAGAACAACAGAAATTGCGTCTTTTGTGTGGCTATGCCCAGAGCGAACGGAAGAATCTCGACCAGTTTTTTTCCCTTGGACAGGGGTTGGTAGGTCAGTGTGCTCTTGAGCGCACACCTATAATTATCAGTAAACCGCCGCCCGACTATATCCGAATTAGTTCAGGCATGGGCACGGCAGCGCCAAAAATGATAGCCGCGATCCCGGTGCTGAACGGTAAACGGCTGCTGGCAGTGATTGAGCTGGCAACCTATGAGTTGTTTAAGGAAAAAGAGCAGGCTCTGTTTGATGCTTTGATGCCGGTTATGGCTATGAGCATAGATATTCTTGACCGAAATATTAAGACACTGCGTCTTCTGGAAGAGACCAAGCGACAGGCGGAGGGGATGGAGCTGCAGGCTGCACGCTTGGAAGAGCAGGCAATTGAGATGGAAGCGCAGCAGTCGGTGCTCAAAGAGACCACGGATTCGCTGGCGTTTACGGAAGAACGCAGCCGACTGATTTTGGGCTCTATCAAAGAAGGGCTTTGCGGGCTTGACTTAGAGGGCAATATAACTTTCCTCAACCATGCCGGCGAAGATATGCTTGGTTTCACCGAAGCGGAAATGCTCGGCCGCAATATGCACGACATGGTGCATCATACCCTTGCCGACGGAGACCATTATCCTGCTGAAACATGCCATATGCGCCACACCATGCAGGATGGCACACCACGCACCATTGACAATGAGGTGCTCTGGCGCAAGGACGGCGGTTCCTTCCCGGCAGAATACACTGCCACACCGATCTACAAGGATGGGCAGATTGTAGGCTCTGTAATCTCTTTCCGGGATCTCACCGAGCGCAAGAAAACAGAGTGATGACCGCTAATCTAAGAATCGGAAATGGAAAAATGAACAACAATAAACGATTAGTCGTTTTAGCAATGGTTCTGTTCGCCTTCTTCAGCATTGCCGGCCTTTATTTCAATTACCTGCTCTCCTGGCGCATTGAGCAGCAGGCGGTAGGTATAAACCTGGCGGGTCGGCAACGCATGCTTTCGCAGCGGATGGTCAAGGTATTGCTTCAAATCGATAATGCTCGCCGAAGTGGTGAACCCTCCACCAAGGTTTACCTTGAAGAGCTTAAGCTCACTTTTGATCTTTTTGACAATACCTTGTGCGGGTTTGATACTGGTCATGAAACGCGCGGTGGAGCAGGGGAAAAGCTGTTCCTTCCACCTGTTACAGAGATTCAAGCACGGCAATCTGTCAGCGAAGCGGTGGCGATCTGGAAGGATTACCGCAAAAAGGTAATGGGTCTGCTTGAGTCCGGTGAAAAGCTTGATGAGACCATTTTGCAATCGGCGTTAGTCGAAGCGCAGGCACGTAATCTCAAATTGCTTGCCCTGATGAATACGCTCACTACAACTCTGGAGATCCAGACTCAGCACGAAGCGGAGCTGATTAGAATTTATCAGGCGGGCGCACTGTTGCTTGCTATGGCATGTTTTGTCTGGCTGTTCGTACTGTTCAGGCAGCGTGATATGGATGCCTTAAACGCGAAGGAAATTGCCGAGGAAGCCACTCGCAAGCTTGTGTCAGATTCAGAACATAAATCTTTTCTTGTCGAACTTGCTGCTGAACTTCATCAAGCTGCAACCATATCTGACTTCGCAAAAAGGTTTATGAACAGTGTCACACCGCTTATAAGTGCGGATTATGGGGCGTTTTACCTGTTTGATGAGAAGTCACAGCGTTTAATCCCGATAGGTGGGCATGCTGTTCTAGCAAGTGAACTGGAAACAGTGGGTATCGGTTATGGCCTGGTTGGACAGTGCGCTAAGGATATGACCCCCATCCTGATTGATGATTCAACGGATACGCCTATTCGCATCGTATGTGGAGCCGGCGGGAAAAAGCCCAAGTCAATTATGATGTTGCCAGTTACTCATACGGACCGCTTGCTCGGTGTGATCGTACTGGCAGCGCTACAGCCGATGGTTACAGAAAAGCGGGCGCTGCTTGATGCACTGATGCCGATGGTGGCAATGAATATTGAACTGTTTAGTAACAACCGTCGGGAGATATAACAAAATAGGGGGTAGTAAAGATGAAGAGAGCATTTTTAATCGCATTAATGTTGGTTTCAATAGCGAGTACAGCCACGGCACAGAAAATAAGAATAGCGGCCATGGAATGGGAGCCATATACCGGTGAAAAGATTGAAGGCAAAGGATTACTCTCCGCTATTTGCGTTGAGGCGCTAAAAAGAGCAGGTTATGACTCGGAAATTATTATATACCCTTGGGCGAGAGCGGTAGAAGAAACCAAGCTTGGCAATACAGAAGCTCTGCTTGGCGCCAGCTATCTTAAAGAGAGGACAGAATTTTTTGCGTATCCTGACGAGGTTTGGATAAATAGAGTCGGCTTTTTTACGCAAAAGAGCAGAGCCGATAAGAAGAGTTTTTCTACCATTGAGGCATTGGCACCGGCTACGGTAGGCGTATTGAATGGGTCAAATTTTATAGAAGTGCTGAAAAATATCAAGGGAATAACGGTAGCTGCAGGACCTACGGTAGAGTCAAATATTATGAAGGTGGCGACCGGCAGGATAGACTACCTGATTGAGGATAAAACTTCTGTTGA
>CAIMXI010000170.1 GCA_903845365.1 uncultured Geobacteraceae bacterium
AAAATTCACCATCGTCGACGTCAAAAAGAAATATTCACCATCATTCAGACAGACGAAAACAAATTTCCTGACCTTCTCATCAAGCCTTTCGATGAGTCTTGTATTGGCTTCATGGGCAACGGTCAATACCAACCTTTGTATAATGGCTATACAGGTTCGCATAGCTGTTGTTTCTCTCCCTCTACTCCAAAGAATTATACTGCCGAAACGGTAAGAGAGCAGTATACCAGAGATGTAAATATTTTCGGTTTTCTTATGCAGCAGTACAACATATTATTTAAATGGAGCTATGCAGGAAATGAACACAACATCTCGCGTCCTTTGCAAGGCCTTGCAAGGCAAAATCATGTCAGCGGAACAGGCCGCAGCCCTTATTTCCTCTGGAGACAATGTTGGAATGAGCGGATTTACAGGATCCGGTTATCCCAAGGCAGTGCCAACAGCGCTCGCCAAACGCATTGAGGATGCCAATAGCAAGGGGCAGAAATTCAGGATTGGAGTATGGACCGGGGCTTCCACCGCACCGGAACTTGACGGCGCGCTGGCCAAGGTTGACGGCGTGGAGATGCGTCTTCCTTACCAATCTGATCCCATTTGCCGCAAACGTATCAACGCGGGAGAGATGGAGTATCTCGACATTCATCTCTCTCATGTAGCCCAGTTTGTCTGGTTCGGATTTCTCGGAAAGTTGAATATCGCTGTCGTTGAAGTGGCAGGCATTCTCGAAGACGGGCGCCTGATTCCTTCGACGTCGATTGGCAACAACAAGACATGGCTGGATCAGGCGGACAAGGTCATTCTGGAAGTTAACTCCTGGCAGGATGCCCGTCTGGAAGGAATGCACGACATTTATTACGGCACAAGTCTGCCGCCAAACCGCCTGCCGATACCTCTGGTGCATCCACATGACAGGATTGGCGACCCTTACCTGCATTGCGATCCTGATAAAATTATAGCCATCATCGAAACTCATAGCCCGGACCGGAATTCAGAATTTTCCGAGCCTGATGAAAATTCCCGCATGATTGCCGGCCATATTCTCGAATTCCTCGAACACGAAGTAAAAAGAGGACGACTCCCAAAGAATCTGCTGCCCCTGCAATCAGGCGTTGGAAATATTGCCAATGCCGTCATGGCTGGTCTGGACCATGGCCCTTTCGAAAACCTGACAGCCTATACTGAAGTACTGCAGGATGGCATGCTTGATATGATCCACTCCGGCAAGCTGATTTCGGCTTCGGCGACAGCGTTTTCTTTGAGCAACAAGGCGCTGGCGGAACTCTATGCCCATCTCGATGAATACAAGAGCAAGATAATTCTGCGCCCCCAGGAAATCAGTAATCATCCGGAAGTGATCCGCCGTCTTGGCGTTATTTCCATGAACGGCATGATAGAAGCCGATATGTATGGCAATGTCAATTCAACCCATGTCATGGGAAGTGCCATCATGAATGGTATCGGAGGCTCCGGTGATTTTGCGCGCAATGCCTACATCTCAATATTCATGACACCATCCCAGGCAAGGCATGGTCAAATCTCCTGCATTGTGCCTATGGTATCCCATGTCGACCATACCGAACATGATGTTCAGGTGCTGGTTACCGAGCAGGGCCTTGCTGACCTCCGTGGTCTCTCCCCAAATCAGCGAGCCAAGGTCATCATCGAAAACTGTGCCCACCCGCACTTTAAGCCATTACTTCAGGATTATCACAAACGTGCGTATGACCATTCTTTTGGAAAACACACACCCCATCTGCTCGACGAAGCATTAAGCTGGCATCAGCGCTACCTTACTACCGGTTCCATGTAAGGTTGGGTGTGTTGAAAGACGCGTGGGGGCTGAGGTATGCTGGATTATGTTATGTATGAATACAGCAATAAAGCTCACCCCCTTTGCACAGATTACCCTTAGCAGTAGTAACGGCAAACTGGATGTCTCAGGCAGTGGGTTTCTGGTTGGTGTGAGAGTCGGGTTATAACTCTTGAGCATTTATAATTGCTCAGGTGGTTACCGTGTGTCTTCAAGATAAAGTTTATCGGGTCCTTGCAATTGACAATCAAATGAGATTATGACGGTTGTATTGGTCACTGGAGCATCGGGGTTCATCGGGTCTCATCTTGTAAAACGATGTCTGCATGAAGGCTATGATGTTAGGGCACTTGTCCGAAAGGGTAATGCATGCATTGCCAGCTTGAAGCAGGAGGGTGTGGTCGTGGTTGAAGGTGATATCCGTGATGCCGAGGTGGTCAACAGTGCGGTTAACGGCTGTGATTTGGTCTTTCATGTGGCAGCCCTCACGTCAGACTGGGGAGCACTCAAGGATTTCACGGATATCAATATTGGCGGGACCCGGCATGTTTGCGAAGCGGTGCTCAGATACAAGGTTAAAAGACTTGTTTACATCAGCACCTATGAGTCATTTAATCATTTCAGGCATAAGCAGGTTAATGAAGAGACACCCTATGTCATGCAGAATCTGCCATATCCTGATACCAAAATAGGTGGAAATGACATTGTCTGGAAATATGCCGAGTTGGGGATCAAAGCATCCCTTGTTTATCCTGTCTGGGTTTATGGCCCTGGAGACCGTACATTATTTCCTTTGCTTGCTGATGGTATTCGTCGTCGCCAACTCTTTTACTGGTCACATCATGCGTCGATGAGCATGGTCTATATTGACAATCTTGTTGATCTTCTTATGCTTGCGGCCCTGCACCCCGACGCTGTCGGTGAAGGTTTTCTCGCCTATGACGGGGAAGCAATATCCTTTGAAGAGGTGTGTGAACGGATTGCCGCCCGGATTCATGCAAAGCCCCCATCACTGTACCTTCCGTTTAACCTTGTTTATTGGCTTGCAGGAATGTTAGAGGTTCTTTATCGGACTATCAGGAGTGCAAAACGGCCACTGCTGACCCGTCATGCGGTCACCTTACTGGC
>CAIMXI010000171.1 GCA_903845365.1 uncultured Geobacteraceae bacterium
AAATTTTTGTCGTTTTCATTTTCATCTCCTTGAGTTGCGAATTAACTTTCGTAACTTCTAAGGAGCAATTGAGTCTATTTTGCCGATACAAAACTGCACTATTATCAATTCAAGTGGCCAGCAACAGTCTAACATGCTGATACTAAACGTTATTTTAAGACAAGAAAAATTTAAAAATAATGTTATATGTTATGCATTCATGTTCGCTTACGCGCATGTACACGATTAAATATAAGACCGCGCGCGTGTAAATCCTTGTAAATCGAAATCAGACAGCCACCAAGTTTTCTAGTGAATACTGATATTTCGGCTACAGCAGGTTGATCTATAATCAGCTTGATTACAAAAGTAAAAACTTTGCGGTATCTTTGACCGCTGTATGTACTTCAGAGAGGGGATGCAGTTGTGCGTATCACAGCTGCATACTCTTGAAGGTTGTTGTGGACTGTTTGTTGCTGTTTGTTGTTTGTGATATTTGTTAAGGAAGGAACAAACGAAAATTACCGATACAAAACGCTAAAAACTGCGTATGTATCGGTAATCTTTATGGATCTTTTTTGAGGATGTACTTTTGAATCCAACCACGATTAAAGAAGAGAGAGCCGATATCCCTTCTCTCCGATAACCGTGGATATACGGATTATTCCAGCACTACGAACGCACCGGAAATGTCGAAGCTTAATTTAAACTTAATTATCCGGTCATCGAACCACAAACCAAAATCTGATGGTACATCTGTCTGTTTCTCAGAGACATCATCAGCCAGAACAGCGCCGACAATCGCCAAGATTTTAGAAATGCAATTTCCAACCTGAATATCTAATTTCAGGCCACGGATTCGATCAGTCGGTGTATGTCAGTTGAGCAGCGAACCGCATACTTGAG
The DNA here is from genome assembly GCA_903845365.1 of uncultured Geobacteraceae bacterium. Taxonomy (GTDB): domain Bacteria; phylum Desulfobacterota; class Desulfuromonadia; order Geobacterales; family Pseudopelobacteraceae; genus JACRCG01. Next base: position 886 of record CAIMXI010000171.1, read on the forward strand.
ATCCTTTACTTCAACCGGGCATTTTGCGGAAAGATTGATGAGCGAACTGTCGGGCACTACCTGAGCAGCCCTTACTCCTAACCGAATTGAATTGCCAGCAGAAATTTTGTCGTTTTCATTTTCGTCTCCTTGAGTTGCGAATTTTCTTTCGTAACTTCTAAGGAGCAATTGAGTCTATTTTGCCGATACAAAGCATAAAAATAATGTTATATGTTATGCATTCATGTTCGCTTACGCGCACGTACACAATTAAATATAAGACCGCGCGCGTGTAAATCCTTGTAAATTGAAATCAGACAGCCACCAAGTTTTCTTGTGAATACTGATATTTCGGCTACAGCAGGTTGATCTCTAATCAGCTTGACTACAAAAGTAGAAACTACTACCGACATAATACCTTTAAACTAGCTTAATACTTCATAGAATCACAATAATCGAGACACGCCATGCCTAACTATAATATTAGTTTATCGGACGAAACACGTGAAATGTCGCCAGATGACATAGCGCGATGCTTAACAAGAGCGGTCGAGATTTATACCGATATAAAAATGATCGTTGACGAAGAATGCAGTGAAAACACAAAACGCATGAGATTAGAGTTTTTAAATCATAATAAAGCCTCTAAACGTGGTGAACTTTCACAAAAACTTCGAAAAGATCTGAAGGAGGCAGAACCTAAAGCGCGAAGAAAATATTACAACAATATTCTAGAAAGCTACAAAGCACACCACGCAGATATAGAGTCGAAACTACTTCTTTACCTGGATATGCAGTTTAATCTTCTAAAACAACAAGAAAAGGCTTCGCAAGAAGAAGCATTTTATCCATCTTGCATGAATGATTATTCCACTATTCAGGAAAACAAGACCATAAAACAGACCAATATGAAGCATGATTGGATACGGAAAGAGACCGATTTACTATCAGCGTATAAACTTGGTATGGATTATTGCTTTAATCGAGATGAAATGGCGCAGGAAGAACACGAAATACGCAAAAAAGTGGTGGACGCTTTAATAGATAAAACTAACTTGTTACTGAAACTTAGTGATTCTGAAGTGGAGGGTATTTTAAAAAAAGAAAAAGATGTCATAGCGAAATCTTTAATGCCTGGCGTAGTTACCAGTCTTTCAAATGAGATAGAAGACCACGCTGAGAGCTGGTTCAATGACTGTATGAAGGCATATGAAACTTGTCGAAAGTCGCAAAGCGCCCACAGCAAAGATGATGCGCTTGAACGGCTGCAAACGCGGCTAACAAAGTATGGTATGTACGTACGCAAACCAAAACCACTTTCAATATCTGAAAAGCGTATGACAACGGATGAACTTGCACTTAGAAGATATGCGGAGTCTTCCGATGATGACCGAAAAAAGAATGCTACATACAATGACTACATGAAAAAATTTTCAGCCGCAAAAGTTATTAAATTGCCGCTATATAAAGTGAAAAATCTCTTTGAAACTGAAAAAGCAAAAATATCGCAGTACTTACGAGACCACCCGCAAATCACAAAAATCGAAGCAGAAAAAGAAGCAACGGAGTGGTGCGACGAGTGTATTAAGTTAGTAAAAGAGGTAAAAAGCTTACCACCAGTACAACCAACCACCTTCACACAAAAGCATGGATTAACATCTGTCAACATTGACTATCCGGAACGGGTTAATGGATTACGTTTACAGCTATCTAAATATGGCTATCGCGTAGATGTGTTGTCAAACTCGCGCTTTACTCTTGAAACTGGAACGCAACGAATTCTCAATAAGTATAGAATTGATCGAATATCGGACTGGCTATACTTCTTCTATTATCGTGAACTTGCAAAGATAAATAATATAAAAATTCGTAACTATACAGCACTTCGTTCTTTCACATTCATAAAGTCGGGTAATTTTCCCTGAAACAGCAAGCGTAGCCCTTCGGACGCAGTTACGCCTTGTTTCATACAGGTTGACAGATAGCTCCGGATTCGGCAGAAGACTTTCGCACCTTCCACCGCTCGAAAGCATCCCGAAATCTTCTGCTGAACTTTGGTCATCCTCAGATCGTTTTCAGCCTGGTTGTTTGAGAATGGTACGATTTTATCATCCATAAATCGTAATGTTTCTTCTTCAAAGTCTCTCAGGCGTTCCAAAAGGTTTCTTGCAGTTGATCGTGCTGTCTTGCCTTTCTTCTTTTCTGCAGGTTCATAGGGTGGCGGGCATTCACGTTCAGCCCCAAGCAGCAAATCACGGTAGCGTTTCCGGTAATGATCCGATGTCGCTTTTTCAAGGCAACCTCCTGCATCATTGGTCACCTTGTTGATTCCCTTGAGAAGCAAGATCATCTGCTCCGCCCACTTTTGCTTATCCTGCTCTGCGGCTCTTTCCAGTTCGCGAATATGATGAGCGTTGCAGAGTGAGTGTAGTCCGCCATATTTAAAATATGGTTTCCAATGATCGTGACAGATAATGCCTTCATAAACTGGCAGTATCCCCATCTCGTTGTTCGCCTCACTTCCTCGTTTTTCGTGAGGATAATAGAAGGTGAACCATTCATTGGAAACGTTGTGCAGCCACCGTCTTTTGCCGCCAATATTGATGCCGGTTTCATCGCAATGAACCAGCGCCGATGCTATCAGTTGTTCTTTGAGCCATGATTCAAACGTTTCAAGACGCTCGAAAGCAACCTTGTTGAAATTGTTGATTGTGCCTGCACTGATGGGAATACCCATCTGATCCTGAAACTGTTCCTCGACACGGTTGTAAGGAATAAGCTGATACTGGGACATATAAACGGCGTTGCTCTTGACTCCGACACCGTATTGAATCGGTCTGGTCACGTCATCGGGAAACTGGGCAACATAGCGTTTGCCATTTTGGTGTTCAATAACTTCGGCACGCCATTCGGTAACAAATGTGCTGATGTCAATATCGACAACTTGACGAGTCTCGTATCCAGTAATTCTGTAACTGCCGGGTGGCAATGTACTTCTGTCCAGCTTGATGTCCTTGATCTCATCAGGATCAGAAACCTGCTTGAGCGTAGTTCCAATATGACCGTGCTGTCCCCCTGGTTTTCGATCACCCGGCTCTTTGAGCTTCTTTTTCCGATTGGGATCAGTTGAAGGCGGTTTGCTGCTGTTTTTGCTGTTAAGTCCCAGACGGTTTGCCAGTATGGTGACCAGAAGAAGCAGAACATCAAGAGCGGTCTTGAGTGCCGGAGATAGATTCTTCTCTTTGGCGATTAGCTCTTTTGCCGATTTTATGCTTGCTGCTATGTTGACGCTCTCAATTGTCATGCCGCCACCCATGTTTGTGATGAGGCACTATAACACAGCTTTTTGAGAGCAAAATTTTCGCGCCAGGTGGCCGTATAAGACAAAAATATTTTTTGTGCCGGGACGGTCATGAGAGTAACCTACCAATCGCGGCAGATAGCGAATAGCTACTTCAGAGAAGTAATGTAGACGAAGTTTAGAGGTGTGCCGGATTTTCAAAAAATCACCTAAAAACCGTGTCAAGAACTATTTTCAAAGAACGAAAAATAAATATTCTGAATAGTTACAAAAATTCAAAGCGACAATACCGATGAACCTTACCCCAGGATATTTGACAGATCCAAGCCTTTTTTTGCTAACAAGGAAGATTGGGCAAAATTGAGGCTTATAGCAAGTCAAACAAGTGAAGCACCGCTTCCATATTTAGGTAGAACTTTATTAAACGCGAATAGTGACGAAATTGAAGGCTTAAAGCATATTTCAGAGCCTATAGAACCAAACACGGACAAAACCGCATCGGCGGAGGAAATCGAAGATTTATTACGCGAACTTATATCCAGTAAATCAATTCCCAAAGAGCGTTTAAATGAGTGGTTTGGGCAATTTTATCGTGATGAGCTATCACCGCCGAAGAATTTGGAATCTAGCGGATCAGTAACGATTGAGCTGGAAAAAGGAGTATGGGATAAACTTGATGCTATGTCGGAAGAGCTGTACGCTACCAAAAAGCCTAAAAGAAATAGGCTTATAAGAAATATTTTAGGATGTTTGGCATACAATACACCGGATGCACCGGATGAAGATTCACAAAATGATAAAGCACAAAAGAAACAGTATGCATTGTTCACAGCAAGAATAAATGAAACTCTAGAACCTATTCTAAAATGGTGCTACGCAATTATAAAAATGCCAGACGCCTACAAAAATCAAGAAAAGATTGAAAAAATTTTTGCAACTGAACGCGCTCGGCTTATGTGCTTTAAGTACACAATGACTACAAAATTACGGAGCAGCAATGATTGCGTAAAAAATATTGCCGAAGCTGTCAAACAGTCACAAGTAATGCTACGCAAGCGGATTGGAAACACTAAAACCAATGGAATCTATAACGATGACTTGACAACGTTAATTGAGGGTTTGGATGATATTGATGATTACAATTTGACATCTAATGAAACTGAAACAGATGGTAGTGTTAGCGCTGAATTAGATGCATATTCTGATGATCTTAGCACAGAATATGCGGAAGAATCTGAAACAGATACAGAATACTTTAATAATGCTACCGACTATTTCAACGAATTCTACAACAAAATCTTAGAAATTACTGCTTTTCCAGAAAATGATATATCGATTATGAAAAACTTTGTCGATACGTTATCAATAGACGAAGCAAAATCTCTCCTAAAACAATGTGAAGGTACCTTTCTCTATGATAAGCTTGCGGAAAGTTTAAAAACTGGATATTTAAAAAAGCAAGATGTTTTTAAAACACCGGATATATTTACAAAGATTGAAACACTCGATCCACAAATTTATGAAGCATTTAGAACACCGATCTTAGACTTTTTTGACACTAAGAAAGTACTACTGCAACTTCGGTTCATGAAAATTATCGGTCAAGAATGGCCTAGACAGATTACCCTGCAAAAAAGCACCAGCACAGTGACAGGTGATGCAAACAATGATGAATCTGATTTAATCAGCGAACTGATAAAGTTAGACGCAGACCACGATGACGCAACGAGAGTATCCAAACTAGCTTTTAAAACCTTACCGGTGATCAACGTCTCAGAAGTTATATTTCGAATAAAAACTTTGATGGCAGTTAGCGATGTCGTACCCAAATTAAGTGCCATAGAAGCTTTAGTATTCCTCTGTGGAACCGCAAATGAAACAGATAAAGACGTATATCAGCTTGTCACAGACCTTATATGCGAAGGTGTTAATTCAGAACTAGCCAAAGCATTCGGCAAAGAACTAATATCTGGGCAATATAATTTCCAAGAACTTGATATGGATATTCTATCAATGCTACAAACGATCCGTGAAAAGCCACCAACTCCCATATTAATTGATGACACAATACAAACACCAAAACCATCCACAGTATCGTTGTCAAAAAATAAAAGAATCGCTTGCGGTTTAAAGAACCTTGATCCGGAAACAATTTTGAATCAAGCGACAGCTGCGTACATGAAACTACGAATTAAAGCGGGTATAAAAACCTACCGGGATAAAGACAATGAAATATTTTGTTCTTAATGCGAAAGAATCCATAGATCCACAGAGTTTTACACCTCCGGAAATAGTACCGTACAGGTATGCAGTTCTGCAACTGTCGAGTGTAGATACATCAGAGACAGTGGTAATCATCAAAAAGAAGAAAGAAAAAAAACTTAAAATATACAACGGCGATTTTGATACAGACTCAAAAGCAAGAGAAAAGGATGTTGAACATAAAACAGCACAAAATCAAAAACAGAGATTGGAAACGCTTACAAAAGTTTTAATAGAACCAAAAGTGCCACCGAAGATATCGGAAGTATCATCAAAATTGGTAAGCGATGATGAAGCGCTCAATGAGTATGAGTGCGGCTAAACTTAATTGGAGAGCGCATGACTGAGCAAAATGAGAAAGTTTGTGGATATCTTGAAGAATGCAATAAGGATCATATAACCAGTTCGAAACAATTCACGCATAAACACAGGCAGATGTTTTTAAATACGCTACGTCATTTGGTTGAAATAGATGACCTGGATGCACTGCAAAAACATGTAGAACGTGAACCATGCCCGTTTGACGGCAATCGAATAGGCCGTGAAGTGCTGGCTAGCGCAGTGCAGTACAATTGTGCAGACATGATCACCTGGGCGCTTGATAAATACACGCATTGCATAGACATCGTTGGTAATAAGCACATTCTTTTGAGAGTTGCAGTTAAAAATGATTATCACGAAATCACAAAGTCGCTGATAGAAGAGTATAAGAGGCAAAGTATTGAAGAAATCGCGTACAAAATAGGTATAAAGGAAGCCATACAGAGTCGAAACGCCGAACTTTTGAAATTTATTATCGAATGTTGGTCGAATGGAGTTGATATACAAAATTTGAGAACCACATTAGTGATGGATGAAGATTGTCGTCAATACCTTGAAGACACGAAGAAGCTTCAGGAAGAACTTGGAATAGATGGGTGGCGAGAAGCGATGCTCTATAAACATAAAGCTAGGGAGAAGGTAAAGTACTGAAGAATGTGATCACGACCGGTCGTGATGCGTACCGCCGAGTCCACGCGCACCTAACCCACCTAAACCCCTAAGAGTCTGTCGGACTTTCGTCATTTTTTGAAAAGTGGCCTCCAAATTTCATTTATACGGCCTTGAAATGCCAGACGAATGGTAAACCGGCTTTAAAATTTGCCCAAAATAGCCGTTTTTCGGCTCAGTCCGACTAACTCCTAGTAGCGACTTGACATAGTTGTCGTTTTTCAGCACTGTCCACCACGCCGTCCTGACGGCTAGCAGTCATCGCAGATCGGAGAGTCCAATGCCGCCATCGCAACGTGATATTGATGAACAGAACCATGTGCTAGGCAAGAAATGTCGAGCCTGCAGTACCTTCGTTATCGATGACTACCCAGGCATTCTTTATATAGTCGATTACACGAACTCGCCGCAGAATCCACCGCAGCTTATAGATCTGCTAGTCTATCACTCACCGCAGCTACCAGATGTATTCCCACCGAAAGGTAACGTGACTGTAGATCGGCCTTGCGACAAGATGATGGGCGTGGACATCTCAGGCCTACTCACTACGCACCTGAAAGGTCGGAAATTAGGTTTCGCGCAGATTGACGCAGCGGACTTGTCAAAGACATTCATATTTCTGCAGACACATTTCGGATCGTATACAAATTGGAGTGTTGAAGCGAAGCAGACGGTCAAATATTTACAACCGGACATGAAACTAAAAACGTATCTTCCGGGTAGGAATGATTATTCGAAGGCGCTTAATAGAAAGAGTCGAGTACTGCATATTCCGGGTGCTTTACCGAAAGCAGTGAGATCTTCGCCAAGCAAGATGATCTCTCATTTAGCAGAATTTCAGGACCAGGTCTTTGTTCATAACAATCGCTACACCGGACTCGGAGATGAAGATATCCAACCGATGGTGTTTGCTCCCACAGTGTTACCAGGATCAAAGTCAGGGAGTTGCATTCTGGTTCATAGCTATATGCAGTACAAAACGATAGCCTATGAACGACCGAAAGCACTATTTGGCTACTATTACTACGAGTTTCCGACAGCGATTACTGAATCTGTTTTGCGGTATGGTAAATTATACATTAACACGGCACTAGCGCTTCAGAAAATTTCAGTGGCCTGGACACAACCCTGGAAAGATTTTGAGATACTAGAATTTGTGAGTGAAGAGTTTACAAATAAGCAACCAACAACGCTAGCCATGAGAGCATTATTAAATTATTTGGAAAACTCACAAGTACAATTGCAAGCTCTTTCGACTATCGATGTAATGCAGAAGGTCAGCGCACAACTGTTACTACCGCCAAGCACCTATACAAGCCAAGCACTGTAACGCGGACTCGATATGTCGTTATCATCACTCGTTGCAGAGAGACTAGCGCAGATATCACCGGATGCCTATACCACGGAGCCGGAGTATATTAAGTTTAAAAATTCAGGTGTATATCAGCACGTGACTAACGCACTACACAACCAGCTTGTAGCGTACCGTAGACGAGTTGCAAAACCAGGAAAGAGCAACGATAGCGATGAGCACAGACGTTTTCAGGATCTAGTCGAAGATCTTGGCAATTTGTCGCGACTGATTTATCAATGTGAAAAAGAGCTGAATGAATCGAAAAACCCACCATGTAAAAGCTCCATCAATGTGTTCGTTTTCGAGCACACCAGCGATTATCATCTAATTCCCGCCTATAAGAAATCTACTGAAAACCTATCCGGTGAAGTGCTGAATTTTATCTTTAGACCGAATTTGGATGATCCCGATCCGGTTGTCAAATCGCCGAAGGATGATGTGGAGTCGATAGAGGCAGAACCTAAGGAGCCCCGAAAATTACTCTTTGAGCGTGATGAATTCCTGACCAGTGAGAAGACTTGGCTAGTGGGTTATGACATTGAGACCCAGGCATTTCCAGACGAAGCGTATTTTGACGTTAAGAAAGGTCATACGGTCTCTGAACCCTCAGTAACTGTTTCGCACCAATGGTATTTCAATTTCCAAGGGGTAAGGTTTGGAGTAGTACTGCTGACATCGACGCGACTGTCACAGGTTCAGTTCGTGAAATATCTGAATCTGGCTATACCGGAAACGACGACTTACTCAGACTATTTGCGTATGAAATGCATTCTGGTCTATGCGTATTTCTCGGTTTACGAAAGTGGCTGGCTGAAAGTTACCTATCGCGATGAGACTAAGGAATTCACATTTCGCAACAGGAAGAAGCTGCCGATTCAAGTTATTATGGAACGGAACGACGAATGGTATGGCTATAGTCCGTTGCGGGAGGTAGATCTAGAGAAACCGGGCGTGAACGGCAAACCGGGTAAAGCCACCACGTATCGGATTCAGCTTATATTTGCGGATGCGATTAAGCTTCAGTCAGGCGGACTGAAGAAGCTCGGCCAGACAATCGGAATTGAGAAACAGGAGCTTCCGACAGGCGTCATTACTGAGATGGCCGAATTCATTCAAACACACCCATTCAAATTCTGTGATTATGCGATTACTGATAGCATCATAGCTGCTGAAGCACACCTGCACACCTATCACACGACAAAGCGTATTGTCGGTGTTACGGAAGAGAAAACGCGTATGCCAGGCTACAGTGTGGCGTATTTCAGTAAGTTGTATATTGATCGATACCCGGATACACCCACCAAATCTGATGAAATAGAACGTAGAAAAAATGAATCAGCGCCGAAGCCGAATCGCTCAGATATGCATTGGAAAACGTACCTAGGCTATGAGAATGGCAAGATGTCGTTGATCGGAAAGGCATTCACCCGTTTCTACTACGGTGGAAGAAATGATGTAGTGAGCGTCGGACCGCGCGAAAAAGCATATTATCTGGACTTGCATTCTGCATATTTGACGTCGGTCGTCATGCTGAAAGATTACAACTTTAGCAAAGTAACTGTCCGTGCAGGTGCGGAAGCTGATGCACGGGCTCAAGAGCTATTTAAGCTATCAAGAATGGCTGAAGGTGACGGACCGTTTCAAGTTGTCGGCATTGAATGCAGTTTCGTTTTTAAACGCACGCATGCTACATCAGTTTTTGACGGCACATCACAGACCTATGTCAAAGTGAACCGACCAGTGAAACCGATATTTCCGATCCGCATTGACGAAAGCACCGAGTTACCGAATGCCCGAGTCGATTTTGATACTGACGGAATCATTTATCCGCGCTGCGGTTCTTCATGCATTACCTGGCCGGAATATTGGGCGGCTGTGAACCTTGACCTTCTTGAGCATGTGTATGTGTACAAGATTACCGAATTTGACAAAGTCGCAGACCCGAAAGGTGGTTACACCAACTGGCTGGCTGAAGATGTGCTGGGACTCCTGATCAAACGGAAGCAAGCTGCCGATGACAAAAGCAACCCCGGTTCAGCAGCTAACGTACTGTTTTTAAAGAATTTTTTGAATTTTTTCTACGGAAAAACGGCTCAGGGCATACAGGAAACTTCGTCAGCACTAAAAAATCACGATCTTGATAAGCGGATTTCAACTTCAGCGATGACGTGCTTCCCGCTGGCATCGTACATTACTGGATTTTGCAGATCGGTTGTCGGTGAATTGTTGCAGTTGAACGATTGCTATGGCATTACCACAGATGGATTCATTACACCTACCCCCCGAGACAAACTGGTGACAGGCGACCTGTGCAACCGAGTTCAGAAGCGCCTTAGTACTGGGAGGAATGGTGGTTTTGGTGATAAGAATTTTATCGGCAGCGAATACACTGCAACGAAATCCCTGTTCCTAAAAACACGCGGATATATGTTCATCGACGAGAATATACCTACGGAGGAAACAAAAAAACTGGCAGAAGATGAGCGTATTTTTTCTCCGAAGAGCATGCTCCAAAAAACAGCTAAAATGGGTGCTCAACTTTCTGAATCGGAGATTGACGACCCGGCCACAGCATTCCTTGAGTATCTGCAAACGGGGTACTCGGACAAAAAATATTTTGTTAAGCTCCAGAAAATCCGCAAAGAGCAGACAGGTACTTCAGATAAAAGTTCGAAGAAACGGAAGATGAACAAAGATGCAACACCGGAGAAGCGCAAAGCGGAAGACACCGCGCTCACCATGACTTTTGACATGAAGCACATTCCGGTTAATCCGAAAATCGAGGAGTTCGAATGGCAAGGTATCAAATATCCGTTCGTTTCGTTCGAAACGGTACCGCTGGAAACTGCCACCGATTTTCATATGCTGCGCATGCTGATCAAACGTGACTACACCAAAGATTTGGAGGCTTATGCAGATCCGGGTGTACCGGACAAAATTCTTCCAATAACTGACATTGAAACTGAGTACACAAAGATGCGTGCTCACTGGAACGGTAGTGGCATCAAAATCGAACAGGCGCTGCCGTACCCGTATACCGTGGTTAAGAATACAATTATTCCGACTCAGATTGAAATATCAAGAAAGAATTCAAAAACGGCTTTACTATTCAAATACAGCTCAGATAAGGATCGTCTGACTGAGATCTTGTTACAGCTAAGAGCAGTGCCAAAATATCTGCGATGTGAAGATTATCAGAGCCTGCTGGTTGAGTTTGAAAAGTTCAAGGCCGATAACTGATATGGAGACCATAGAAGCTGTTAAATCGGAAGACGTTGCGCAGGTCGATGAGATTAGTGGAATCGGTGATACAGCGAACCCGGTAAAGACTGAAACTGGAGCAATCACTGACGCGGTACCAGAAACCGAAGTGACTCCGATGGTAGTTTGTGCGGAGCGCGAGCTAGTTGAAGTCGGAGGTGTTTGGGTCTCAGAATATGGTACAAAATTGGCGCTATTAGGGATTAAGATCAACCGGAAGTCGTATATAGCATTCAAGAACGCCAAGAAATTTGTTGATGAACACGACCCGGATTACTATATTTTTGAGCATCAAAGCTCAGTCAATCCACCCTTGAGCCCGGTTGGTGTCGTTTGGAAGTTGTTCAACCGTAATAAAGTTCAGCTAAGCATAAAGATTGGCGATGACTACTATTATGCACTAGAGCGCAGTGAAGATGACCCATCGCAGCGAAGCGGTTTTGTCGTGGTAGCACGCAGATTGAGTCAACCGGAATCTGATACAGTCGCGGATGAAAATACAGGAGCAGTGCAAAGCACAGAAGCTTCGGAGCTGGCTCAAGTCACGGATAAAGTACCTGCTGTAGAGTGTGCGCCGGATGAATTACCACAAGATTATGCTAAGCTTATGCGAATCCTGAATCAGAATTATGGAACTGGGAAAACGGAGACTGAATAACCAGACGCCATTGAGGATTGGCACGTCATACCGTGATAGGTTACTGTCAGTGACATGATTTGCTGAAACCCAGAGAGACCCAGGACATCGAGCAGTTCGACTAGGTTAAGCAATTCGGTGCTTCAAAAAACAGCCAGCACAATCAGCATAACCGTCATAGCTGTCACTCTCAGGTTTCAACCCGAACGGAGCAAACCAATCCGCATTACCAGCATTACCGTCATTGCTATCACTCTCGTGTTTATGCCCGAACGGAACAACGGGGATAAACCAGCATAACCAGCATTGTTATCATCCGCGACACACCGCACAGCCAGAGCAACAAACTTGCCAGCATGACCAGCATAATCGTCATGGCTGCCTGGTTCGGAGTTGTATCTCGTGACTGATATCGCCGGTGGAGGTTGTGGAGATACATTCCTCCACAGGCGGCTATTATCCCCCTCCACAGATTGCACAGCGGCAACATTCCTCGCATTTGATATGAACCATACGCGGAGGTGTACAGATCTACTGCAACGGCGTTACACTCCTCTAAAACCGCTTGACGTTTAACGAGTGGCGTTATATTGTGTCCTATGATCAAAACTTTCCATTGCAAAAAGAGCAGAGCTTTATTCGAATGCGAGTGCCCTCGACAGTTCAAAGCATTCGCCACGATTGCTGAACGTAAACTGCAAATGCTAGATGATGCTTGTGCAATTGAAGACCTTCGATCACCACCGGGTAACCGCCTGGAAGCATTGCACGGAGATCGTAAAGGCCAATGGAGTATTCGTATCAATGATCAATGGCGTTTGTGTTTCCGCTTTGAAGACGGCAATGCATTTGATGTTGAAATAGTTGACTACCATTGAGGAGATTACTAATGAACCCGACCAATAAAATGCGCCCCATCCATCCAGGCGAAATATTACGCGAGGAATATCTGGTCCCTCTGGAAATGAGTGCTCATGCCCTGGCGTTGGCACTGCGTGTCCCAGCCCCGCGCATCAATGAAATAGTGCGGGAGCGT
>CAIMXI010000172.1 GCA_903845365.1 uncultured Geobacteraceae bacterium
ACCGGTGCTTTTCAATGCCACTTTGTTCCGGGACTCGAATAGCAACGTCATCGGTGTGATTGCCTCAGCCCGCGACATATCCGCGCATATTCATTATGAGGAGGCGCTGCGAGAGAGTGAAGAGGCCTACCGGACCGTCGCCGATTTTACCTACGATTGGGAATATTGGAAAACACCGGACGGGAACATGCGTTATACATCTCCATCGTGTCTGCAACATACCGGATATCGAGCTGAAGAATTCAGTAAAGATTCGGAGCTGTTGGGTAGAATTACTCATCCTGACGACCGGGAACTGTTTGACTGCCATCTCTCTGGATCAAAGGATACTCGTCGGCACGAAATCGACTTACGGATTATTACCCGCAGCGGCGATGTTCGCTGGTTTGCACATATCTGCCAACCGGTTTATGGCAGCAAGGGAACATATCTTGGGCAGCGAGCCAGTAACAGAGACATCACTGATCGAAAACATGTCGAAGCTGAATTACTTCTGGCCAAAGCTGCCGCAGAATCCGCCAACCGTGCCAAGAGCGAGTTTCTTGCCAATATGAGCCATGAGATACGCACTCCCATGAATGGCCTTCTTGGAATGGCTCAATTACTTCAATTGGAAGAGTTAACAGAGGAGCAGCGGAGCTATGTCACTGCCATTCTAAAATGTGGTAAAAATCTTATGTCTTTACTTAACGACATCCTAGACTTATCCAAAGTTGAATCTGGAAAAGCGTCTATAAATATAAAAGAATTCAGCCTTACACAGGCTATTAAAGACTTAGTCCTATTGCAGCAAGGCATAATCTTTACAAAAAAACTTAAGCTTAGAACGGAGATAGATGAAGATATTCCTCATATTTTGTTGGGTGACCAATTAAGGATCAAACAAATACTTCTCAACCTGCTGGGAAATGCTGTTAAGTTTACCAGTCATGGGGAAATTTCTATTTCAGCTCACGTTCTTGAGCGACATGAAAGCACTGTCACATTGCAGTTGGCGGTGAGAGATAGCGGGATTGGTATTCCACATGAAGCCCTGGATAGAATATTTATGCCATTTGTGCAGGCTGACGGATCAACTAGTCGAAAATATGGTGGGACTGGACTGGGTCTGGCTATCAGTTTACGCTTAATAGAGCTAATGGGTGGCAGCATTTCCGTTGAAAGCACTCCTGGTGTCGGGAGTTGCTTCACTGTCACTCTTCCACTCAGCTTTATTCATAAAGATGAGTCTGAAGTTGTCATTACCCATCTGGCAGATGCCTTATACTATGAAGGACCTCGGCTACATATTTTGTATGTTGAGGATGATCCGAGTAATATTGTATTCGCCAAGGCACTTATTAAAAAGATAGGGCACGATATTACCATCGCTGAAAATGGCAGGGAATGCCTTGAGGCACTGGAAAGAAACAAATTCGACCTGATTTTAATGGATATACAGATGCCTGTCATGAGCGGTGAAGCTGCTATTATTGAGATTAGAAACAAAGAAAAAGGATCTGGCTTTCACCAGCCTGTTATTGCTCTGACTGCATTTTCAATGCGTGGCGACAAAGAACATTACCTTGATACAGGTTTTGATGGATATGTATCCAAACCCCTCTCAGTAAAAGAGCTTATCAGTGAAATAGAGCGTGTGATGGCCTTTGAGGTTTAATGATGAATAAAAACTTTACGGTACTTGTTGTTGACGATGACCAGGCGAATATTGATGTCGTTGTCTCTGCTCTTGGAGGCGAATACAAAACTATTTCCGCATTAAGTGCATTTGAAGCCATAGACCAGTTGAAAGAGCAGATGCCTGATCTGATACTATTGGACGTTATGATGCCTGAATTGGATGGCTTTGAAACATGCAAGATAATCAGGTCAGATAAAGCGTTTGCAGATATTCCGATAATATTTCTGACAGCACTTGATACTCAAGAAGGAACTCGCCAAGGGCTTGCAATCGGTGGGATCGACTATGTGACAAAGCCGCTAGATTTGGAGTTGCTCAAACTGCGAGTGCGTAATCATCTGGATTTGAAGGATCGTAATGACCTCGTGAAGCATCAGCGTGATTTGCTGGAAAATAAGAATAGGGAGCTTGAGGAGGCACTTGCCAGGGTGAAGCAGTTGGAAGACCTTACTCTAAATTCAAATAGCAGTAAAATGAGATCGGCGAAAATACTTATTGTTGATGATGATGAAATGAACCGAGAAATGCTGCGTCTTATGCTTTCGGAGCATTTCGATAACCTTTTGCTGGCTCGCAACGGTCAGGAAGGTCTTGATCTGCTTTCCAATAATTGCGACATCGATCTGATCCTTCTGGATCTGGAAATGCCGGTTATGAACGGGAGAGAGATGCTGGCCGTTATGAAGAATCTGCCAAATCTGAAATCAATAGTGGTAATCATTGCGGCAGGTAATCGGGAAGATGCCATTAGCACGCTGGTTTTCGGTGCAGATGATTTTATTACGAAACCATACGACCAACTTGAGTTGTCCTCGCGAATTACCCACCATCTTCAGAAAAAATTTGAATCCTCGGAGCGGTTACAGACAGAACAAAAACTGCAGGCAATTACGAATTCTGCTCAAGATGCCATCTTGATGATTGATCCCCAAGGAGTAATAACCTATGTGAATCCGGCTGTTTTGGCAATATTTGGCTATCACCCAGAGGAGATGCTTGGAGAAAACCTTCATGACCTTCTTGCGCCAGAGCGGTATTTAGCAGACCATAAAGCGGCCTTTCATGAGTTTCTGCGATCTGGGACTGGAAATGCCATTGGCAAAAATGTCGAACTATGCGCACTCCA
>CAIMXI010000173.1 GCA_903845365.1 uncultured Geobacteraceae bacterium
ACGCTCCCGCACTATTTCATTGATGCGCGGGGCTGGGACACGCAGTGCCAACGCCAGGGCATGAGCACTCATTTCCAGAGGGACCAGATATTCCTCGCGTAATATTTCGCCTGGATGGATGGGGCGCATTTTATTGGTCGGATTCATTAGTAATCTCCTCAATGGTAGTCAACTATTTCAACATCAAATGCATTGCCGTCTTCAAAGCGGAAACACAAACGCCATTGGCCATTGATACGAATACTCCATTGGCCCTTACGATCTCCGTGCAATGCTTCCAGGCGGTTACCCGGTGGTGATCGAAGGTCTTCAATTGCATACGCATCATCTAGCATTTGCAGTTTACGTTCAGCAACCGTGGCAAATGCTTTAAACTGTTGAGGACACTTGTTTTCGAATAAAGCTCTGGAATTTTTGCAATGAAAAGTTTTGATCATGGCGTACAATATAACGTCACTTGTTAAACGTCAAACGGTTTTAGTGCAGTGATAATGCCGTTGCGGCAGATCGGTACCCCTCTCATATCAAATGTGAGGAATTTATCCGCTGTGCTTTGATATCAGCTGTGGAGGAATGTAACTCCACCAACTCCATTCTACGCCGTAACTGACGACTTCGGTACAGATATGACCACAGATATGACCTCAGCAATGGCAGTGGAACTTGGGTCGGCAACTGTAGCGATATCAGTACTGGTACTGTAAACGCGGGTGTAGTAATTGTCGCCCCTCATGAGGGAGACGTCAGCAGCGAAAATGTAGCGGAGGGATGCTGGTGCCGGTTGCTGCGAATCGGGCTATGGATTACGGGCTCTTGAACCTTCGACGTTCTGTCCTGCTGTGTGACGGTTACGTCTCCAAACTCGTGTGTCGGTACAGTACACAGAACATGTAAAACGCTCGTATTTAAAGTGTGCTGAACTTAAGCCGGAACATTGAGCCATCCTCCGTCAGAGCACATTGCATAGATTCTGTAGTCACAGTACACTAATCTCAGGATCTGTACATACAGCAAAGGGCAGCATTCCAGCCGCCCCTTCTTTTGCTTTACGCTACTGCATCAAACCCGCTCTGGCCGAGTAACGTGCAATATTTAGTTTTGCTTACTCTGCCTGAGCTGAACCTTTAGCTACCTTGAAAGCTCTTTTGTCGCTGCTCTTTTCCCAGCTGCTGACAGAACTGATTCCAGGTCTTCGCGATCTGCGATTGTACCGTTTTCAACGTATTGCTTTACGACCGGCGAATTCACTATTTTTGCCAATGTCTCGTATAGGTCAACGCCATCATAGCCCATCTCCTTGAGCTCGTTCTTCACATTATGAAACGCCATCGGCTCATATTCAGAGTCCTCGCATGCCTCCTCAAACAAACAGTACGCCTCGAATTCAACGTCTGATAGAGTATTGTCATCATAGTCAATTTTTCGCTCATCCAAGCCTACGTCAAAACCGATGCTGTACTCTCCGGAGATCTTCGTACAAAGCTGAATAAGCGACGACTTTGCTTCTTTTTCATCGTTGTATAAATCTTGATCGTCTAAGTTTTCGTAACAGTCTCGCAGATCGTGTAACGTGTTCTGAAACCTACAATAGCTCATATTTCCCATGTTGATATTCTCCTTTCGCACTGACTCCGGATCTTCCATCCGTAGTAAAGTAGTCGTGAAAGCAGTGTGGCTCTAAACTTCGACGTCTTCGTTTTTAATGTGAAGACAAGATGGGTAGCTGAGCTGTTCAAATTGGACGTCCTTCTTCCTCATAGTCTTCAATACAACACTCGCAATAGCCCTTACCGTCATAGATCGCAAATATTTCACCGACCGGTATTTCTTCTTTGCAAGCCGGACAAAAAATTATTTTGTCCGATTTTGCTCTTGGTAAACTCGGCATTTTTGTACTCCTTTTCATTTTTTTTTGTAATCAGATGATCGTTCAATCCGTTAGCTCAACGTCCCCCATCAACATAAGTTCTTCGTACCCGTAAACCCCTGGTTGACCGCAACCCTCGCATATATACTCATTCGCATCTGGTTCAACGCCTGAAGCCGTCTCTCCGCAGATAATACAAAAACCTTCGTAGGATTCTGACATCTCCATAAATTCCTCCGAGTTCATTTCAGGCACCCATTTCATCCTGCCCGATTTCAACGCTACCATTTTCGCTTCCATTTCTGCCTCCGCTATCCGTTAAAAATATAGGTCTGCGCTTAAACTATATTGCCTGGATTCAGATTGCAACTATGCGGAATAATTGAAACAAAAGTAAAAATAATTGCAAATAAGTGTGTACATGTAATTAGAAATAGCTCATATTTAATTTAGGTAAACGCATTAACTAACTGATTAGCCGGTGAAAGCCGCACAGCTTTCTGATTCTAGGAGATTTCCATGAGCTCGATGTACGACGTAATTGAAACATCTTTCCAAGCCGACGCACCTAACCACGCGATCCGCTGCCGGGACGCCGCTTATTGCATCAACAAAATCTGGAACGATATCGGGTCAGACATTTTGGACTGTGAAGACGCTGAGATAATTTCACGAGATGAGATGCTGGAAACCTGTATGGATGCAGGACGTATGCAGGAATATGACTTGGTAAGCGGAAAGTTTGTAATGTGGATGAAACGTTTTCAACCAAGTCTCTGGACCGAGTTTGTTACCAAATATTTTCGTTACCCTAATTACGGGCGTTAACTAACTATCTGGAACATAGAAATATAATAATTAATAATTAAAACAGAGGAAATTTTATGAACAACAATATTCGGACTTTACCCATTATTGGTTACGTAGGCAGCGAACCGGCATACTTTTTCTCTCTTGACGATGCTGCTGCAGCTGGTGCTACCGGCGTTTATGTTCTCGGCGCTCCTGTTCCGTCCATCGTTAACGGTGTCTCACAGTGGTACACATTCCGCAAAAGCGCTTGTAAATAAGTGAAATAATTGTGAAAAAAGCAAAAATAATTGCAAATAAGTGTGTACATATAATTAGAATGCGTTCATAGTGTATTTAGGTGATGTAACTACATGATTTCAGGAGAGTTTTATGAATACAGCAGTAGAACAAAATAACTTTTTTTCCGAATCCGACATGATCTTTGTTTATACCAGAGCACAAGCAATCGCCGACGGTGTTCTTATCGACCTAACTTCCTGTTTTCCTTCAGATACCAGAATGTTTAAGTGGCCTCTCGCATGCACCTCCACCGTCTGGAACCTGATCGAATCCGCCGCTTTTGCTGAAGAGCTCGAAACGCCTGACGTCTACGTGTGGGACCTCGCGTATATGGCTTTCAATGCGATCCAGGCACGCGGAAATACTGGCTGCGACCAGCTCCTCTTCAAAATCACCTTACCACTTTGCGAAAATGGGACTGCGCATCGGCTTAAATTGGTTTGCGGACCTGGCGATAACGGCGAACCGGTACTGACGATCATGCTTCCGTTGGAGGACTAATCATGAGCTTGATCCATTCACCAGAAGACAAGATAGCTCGACCTATTCTGCAAGCTATCGCAAATGCAATCAAGTCACTTGAAACAGTTAGCGGCAGTCTCTCTGAACATGAAATTGGCCGTGAAGACGATGAAAGCTTCACACGTGCAAAACGCCTGCTCTGGAGCATTCTTGAGTCAAACAGTTACACCATCGACATCGACACAAACCGATTACGGAAAGCTATTAACTAACCCGGTAACGGCAATGCACCGCTTGCATTCATCACTTAACACTTAACACTTAAAAAGGGGAATTATCATGGCACCACAGAAAAAAGACGCCACAGGACTTATCGCAGGACCATTGAAAGTTATCGCACGTACTGACCGTAAAGACCGCGATAAACGTATCATTTTTGAAGCTGAATGCGTTTGTGGAGCAACTGAATTTGGTGCTCTTGCTGTACTCGGCCAATTTCAAGGCCATGGACTAAACTGTCCTGGCCATCCGCTAAAGAAATCTAATGAAAAGCCTGAATCCGGGTTTACATATTTCCCTGACCAGCTGCCTGAATATGATGTCGCTCTTGCCGCCTGGGAATCTGCTCGTCATCCTGGTCACCCTGACCAAATAAAGGAAGAAAGTGACATGAATATCGCCGCCGATACGACCGCTTGCACATCCGCTTGCCGCCCTGACCAAATAAAGGAAGAAAGTGACGTGAATATCGCAGCCGATACGACCACCCCAGAAGCAATGACTACCGAGTCTGCTCTAGTAGAGACTACCGAAGACACAACGACCACCACAGAGCCTGAAGCCGCAATCATCATCGAAACAGCATCTACAACCGAAGTCGTCGCTGATGCTCCAACCGGTGACAATAATGATGTCGATACAACAACCGAAGTAATCACTAAAGCTCCTGTTGTCACTCAGGAGACACCGAAAGCTGTAGTCGATAGGAATACTTCAACAAAGATGTCGGCTGTCTTAGCGACTCGACTGAAACTCACGAACTACCACACCTGCTCGAAGAAACTTACACCTCCAGTGAAGGTTTTGGGTCAGGACGCGACCAGTGTAGTTTTCGCTGAAGATGCAACTGGAACTGATCGCGTGATGCTTCACATTTGTCTGTGCGCTACCGACGGCACAAAGTCAATTGTGAGCTCAATGAAGAAGGTGCCGACTGACGATTTTTCGACTCTTACATCTACTCTTGCTGGCATGAACGTCACCTGGCGCTCGAAGGATCAACCACAAATCACGGTCGCTAAGTAGTCAATTACCCCATTAACGAAGGAACCAGTCATGACTATTTACTCGTACATCGTTAAAAAGCGGCAACTAGCCGATACCGCGAAGGAATGCTTGCTGGGCGGTTGTGAGATATTGTCCTCTTACTCGCCCCGCGAGCTCCGAACTCTGTATTGCGCTGATTTCCAGTTTCCAAATGGCGACACTTACACGTTAGAGCTGAGCACGGTTGAGCTAACCTCGGCCATCGCAGTCGAATAAGGACTTAAAATATGAAAACCATCACCATTGAAACATTATTTGGACCAGAAACGATGTCCGTTCCGAGAAAACCGATCAAGTTTCGGCAGATCAAGGCCGTCATGGAGACGCTCTCAGTCCGTGAAGAAGTTGCACAGTACTTTACTGCCGATCGGCGTTACACCGCACCGGCACAGGTCGGCGAGCTCTTCCATTTTCTTCGATGTGAAGCAAAAGAGCACTTCTTCACGGTTCATCTCGATGGCAAAAACCGAATAATCTGTCTTGATTTGGTGTCCCTTGGGTCGCTTAATCAAAGTATCGTCCATCCACGAGAAGTGTTCAAAACTGCACTGCTGGTTGCTTCTGCCGGATTAATTTGTGTTCATAACTAATGTTGTGCTCCACATAAGTTATGTAATGTGAAGCTGCCAGTAATGTTAAGCACCTCCTTGACGATAGCCTGTCCATCCCCGTTTACTAGTGTGTCGCCGAATTTTCTCTCCACATTA
>CAIMXI010000174.1 GCA_903845365.1 uncultured Geobacteraceae bacterium
AACAGCGAATGGCTCTAAAAGATGCCTTTCGTATAAATGGGTATGATATTAATGTAGTTGCAAACTGTTGAGGCGATGCTTACTAGCGCCAGGGTGGCGCTACAACGGAAGAACCTGAGAATTTAATTGTGTACTCGCAAGACAATCTATCCGACCAATGCTATTGAGCCCCTGAACATGTCACTACGCAAAGTCACAAAGAACCGAGGCATTTTCCAAGTGACGAAGTGACGAAGCTATGTTCAAACTGATATATACGGCATTTAATTCTAAGTTATTTTATTCAATCATATCCAGAGTCATCTTAATTAGATTCTTGATAACAAATCGTAGGAGGAGATTCGTATGCCATTTATCAGAAACATCAATTTGGCCTGGAAATATTTTATCTTTGGAGTACTGACTACAGGTCTTTTGTTAACGGCAATGTTGATATCTTATCAAGGTATGAAAGGGACTAACGAACGTTTCGACCGTTTCAGTGATAAATTTCAGGCTCTAGCCTTGATAGTTAGTGAAATGCACACTCAGGGAATTCAGACTGAGCAGGCGGTTCGTAATGTGATACTTAATCCGTCTGATGAAAAGGCACTTTCAAATTATAAGAAGGCTTCTGAGGAGTTTCTTGGAACGCTAAAGGAAGCTACCAGAGTCGCCAGTGGCGTCAAGGAGTACAGCAAACAGTTGGATAAACTACCTGCTATGTGGCAGGAAAACAGTGTTATCAAGGAAGAGATTATCAAACTGGCCAGAGATGGAAAACAGGCAGATTCCATTGAAATGCTTGTGAAAAAGGAAACTCCCAAATGGCGCGAGACCAAGGGTCTGATCATTGAAATGCAGACTGCTCTAAAGAAGGATATTAAATCAGAGCGCATAGAACTTGGCGCTTTTACCGACAAAACTTTTTCTTTGACTGTAACAGCACTTCTCGTCACCATCTTGCTTGTTAACATATTTCTTCTGGTCTTCTGGAGAGTCATGCAGACATCTTTCAATGAACTGATCGGACGCCTGAAGGATATAGCCGACGGTGAAGGCGATTTGAGTAAACGGCTCGATGTGAAGGGAAAAGATGAACTAGCTCAGGTTGCCCACTGGTTGAATTTATTTATGGAAAAAATATCGAGTGCTATTGGCAGTGTCGCAGGCACAACGGCAAGCCTTGCATCGTCGACCACTGAATTGAATGTAACTGCCAAGAAGATGGCTGATAGCGCCGAAGAAGTGGCGGTTCAGGCTGGCTCTGTGGCCACTGCCAGCGAAGAGATGGCAGCTACCAGTAATGACATCGCCAGCAACTGTCACATGGTTGCCCAGAGTGCTCAGCGGGCAGCTGATACCACTCAGAAAGGGTTTGAAGTGGTTAGGCATACCGTTGACGGTATCCGTTATCGTGGTGATCGTACAAAGAAAAACGCCCTAGCAATCTCCTCGCTAGGCGAACGTTCAGATCAGATTGGTGCCATTGTTGCTACTATTGAAGATATTGCCGATCAAACCAATTTGTTGGCATTGAATGCTGCCATCGAAGCTGCCAGGGCTGGAGAACAAGGCCGAGGCTTTGCTGTTGTCGCTGATGAAGTGCGCGCTCTGGCTGACCGTACTACACGAGCCACAAAAGAAATCAGTGACATGATAAAAACAATTCAGAATGAGACTAGGCAAGCTATAGTCTCTATGGAAGAAGGGGTCAAGGGCACGGAAAAAGATGCAGACGAAGCGGCTGGGCTGGAGACGGCTTTGCAGGAAATTTTGGAGCAAGTCAATGCGGTTACCATGCAGGTGAGCCAGATCGCCACTGCGGCTGTGGAACAGACCGCCACTACCAATGAAATTACTGGCAATATTCACCGAATTTCCTCGATTATCGAAGGGGCATCCAAAGGGGCGCATGATACAGCCACCGCTTCTTCTAACTTGTCTAAAATGGGTGATGACCTAAATCGTATGATCAGTCAGTTTAAGCTATAGTACTAAAAGCAATAGCTCCTTTATATATCCTTACTGAGGCAAACTGACATGAAATTCACCAGTATCAGCCGTAAACTTATATTAACCACCATCCTGTTTATCTCAATCCTGCTTGTAGCGATTGCAGGTGGAACCTACGCCTATTTTCGACATACAACCGAAAAGTTAATCTTTGACCAGCAGTTTTCAACAGTTACCGGGATGGCCAATGATCTTGATCACTCTATCAGGGCAGCTCATAAGGCTCTTATCAACGTCGCAAACGTCGCTCCGTCTGATTGTATTACCAACCAGGAATCAACACAAAAATGGCTGAATAACCGCACCGGAATCCGTACCTATTTCAACCACAGCCTGATTATCCTTGATGCAGAAGGAAAGCTGATCTCTTCCGTCCCGGAACGACCCTACATATCCGGAACTTCATTTGCGCATCGAGACTATTTCAAAATCAGTATGACCACTGGCAAACCTTCTATTTCCCTGCCATTCATAACAGTTTTGAATGATCATCCGGTCATAATGCTGACTGCTTTTATCAGAGCCAGTGACGGTTCTGTCAAAGGCCTTCTGTGTGGTGCAATCGATCTGTTGGAGATAGATGGCCTTTTTGCCTCAATTCGGAATACACGCCTTGGCTCAAATGGCTATCTCTATGTATTTGCTCCTGATCGAACTATGGTCTTGCACCCGGACGCATCCCGCATAATGAAGCAGGATGTAAAGCCTGGGATGAATAAACTGTTTGATAAAGCGCTGGAAGGTTTTGAAGGTTCCGGCGAAACAGTTAATTCTAAAGGGCAGTATTTTCTTGCTTCATTTAAGCGTTTGCAAAGCACGGGCTGGATTCTTGCGGCCAATTATCCCGCTGATGAAGCATATCAATCAATAACCAATTTCAGAAACTATTACCTGTTAGGCATGCTTTTTATCTTGCTAACGGCCATATTTCTCTCATGGAGACTCGCCGTTGGAGTTGCCAAACCGCTCATCAACTTTACACAACAAATTCATACTTTGTCACAAAGCGATTCGGATAAGGAGCACCGACTTGATGAAAACCATCATGACGAGATAGGACAATTAGCCCGTTCGTGCAATCAGATGCTAGATGAGATGGAGCAGAGCAGGCAAGCGTTGCTTGCGAAAGAAGAAAAATTTCGTACCATGGCTGACAACACATACGATTGGGAGTTCTGGCTGGGACCAGATGGTAATCTGATCTATTCCTCGCCATCATGTGAGCGCATAACCGGCTATACGGTAGATGAATTCCGACAGGATACTGACCTTTTTACCAGAATAATTCATCCCGATGACCTTAATAATTACCTGCATCATCACGATTTAGTGAAAAATAATTGCGAATCATCAAATTGTCTGAATCTGGTTTTTCGTATCTCTACCCGAAACGTTGAAGAACGATGGATTGAGCACTTATGTCGGGAGGTTACCAGCAAAGAGGGAGAGATTCTTGGTCGCCGAGTCACTAATCGAGACATTACCGAACGCAAATTGATAGAGATGGATTTGAATCGTAGCCAGACAGAGATCAAAGCCATATATGATAATGCTCCGATAATGTTGTGTTTGGTAGACTCAGACCGGCATATTCTGTTTGCAAACCATGCATTCACAGAATTTACTGAAATCCCTGAAGACTACCTGAAAGGAGGTCACGCATGCGGCGTTTTCGGTTGCGTTAATGCCAATGACGATCCGAAGGGTTGCGGTTACGGGTTAAACTGCCAAAACTGTACGTTGCAGACGTCAATTATTGACACCTTTACAACTGGAACAGCACATTTAAATGAAGAACACATATTTACAATCGAACGTGCAGATAACCGACGAGAAGTAACTCTTATGGGTTCCACTGCCCTCATCAACGAGTCACGACTACTACTTTGTCTTCATGACATCACAGAGCGCAAGCAGGCGGAAGGAAAACTGTTTGAATTTGCTGCCAGAATGGAACAGAAAAACATTGAGCTTGCAGTGGCACTTCAAACTGCGGAAGAAGCGACCTCTGCCAAGAGCCAGTTTCTTGCCACCATGAGTCACGAAATCCGTACACCTATGAACGGTGTTATTGGCATGACCGGCCTTTTGATGGATACCGACTTGAACGAGGAGCAACGTGGATATGCCGAAATAGTCAATAGAAGCGGCGAGAACCTACTTGCCCTGCTCAATGACATTCTGGATTTCTCCAAAATCGAGGCAGGCAAGCTGGATATGGAGGTGATTGATTTCGACTTAAGAACGACAGTGGAAGACACCGCTGAAATGCTTTCCATGCGGGCCCGACAGGCCGGCCTGGAGCTAATCTGCCATATCGATACTCAAGTTCCTCACTACCTGAAGGGCGATCCGGGAAGGCTCCGTCAGATTATTACCAACCTTGCGGGCAACTCCGTCAAGTTTACTCATAAGGGTGAAATTGTTATTGCTGCGCGACTTGATACGGAAAGCGAAGAGTCCGTTGTCATTAAGTTTGAGATCAGAGACACCGGTATCGGGATACCGGCTAACAGGATCGATGCGCTATTTTCTCCATTTACCCAGGTTGACGGCTCCACCACCCGCAAATACGGCGGTACAGGCCTTGGACTGGCTATCTGCAAACAGCTGACTGAACTAATGGGTGGCAACATCGGCATTATCAGCGAGGAGGGGAAAGGCTCTACCTTTTGGTTTACCGCCCGATTCGAGAGGCAGACTTCAGAGGTTCTCGAAGCCCCGGAGGTTTTTAAGCGCACCGAAATAGCCGGTACAAAGATTCTGGTAGTTGACGACAATTTAACCAACCGCTTGTTGATGATTGCGTTGCTGAAACATTGGGGCTGCCCTCACGAGACGGCTCCTGAAGCTGAGACTGGTTTGACGCTTCTGCGCGAAGCTGCCTTGCAGGGAAATCCATTCCGTGTTGCCCTGCTGGATCAGGAGATGCCGGGCATGGATGGCAGTGAACTTGGCCGCCGGATCAAGGCTGATCCTCTAATTGAATCAACCCTGATGATTATGGTGACCTCCCTCGCCCAGCGCGGTGACGCTGCATACCTGCAAGAGATCGGCTTTGTCGGGTATCTGTCCAAGCCGGTGAGACAGTCGCAGCTTCACGACTGCATCGCTATTGCTCTGGGAAGGGCGAATCAAACCTCTTCAGATATTTCAAAGGGAATCGTCACCAAGCACACTGTAGCTGAGGTCGCCCAGCGTGGCATCCGCATCCTGCTGGCGGAGGATAACATCATCAACCAGAAAGTGGCGCAAAGCATTCTCGGCAAAATCGGCTACAAGGCAGATGTTGTCGCCAATGGTCTTGAGGCTGTGCGGGCGCTGGAGATGATCAACTACGACGTTGTCCTCATGGACTGCCAGATGCCAGAGATGGACGGATTTGAAGCGACTGCAATGATCCGCGATACACAATCGAAAGTCCTTAATCATGCCGTTCCTATCATAGCCATGACCGCCAACGCCATGAAGGGAGATCGTGAAATCTGTATTGAAGCCGGAATGGACGATTACTTGACAAAACCTGTGAAGAAATATGAGCTGGCGGTGGTGCTTGAGAAGTGGTCAACTAAAACACTCGGTTGAAAGCAGAAAATTCTATTTTTTTTGGGTTCAATGATATACGTTTCCTGCTTGAACCATGGAGAGGGAGTATAAAATGACAAAAGTCATATTTGTATTTACGGGTGTTTTCGTTGGTGCTGTAGTTTATGAATTGATTAACCGAACGAATCCAGGATTGACTAAAAAAATAGAAGCTTTTGCACACAAAAAAATAGACGGCGTGTGCGGCGCAAATCATGACTCTGTGGTAAAGGCCGCTGCAACACCCGTTAAAGTTTTAGAGGCTTCTGGCTTACAACCCCTATTGCAATGAATACCATTTAGTTATTCTTGGAGGCAAAAATGAAAACAGTTCTGACTATGATGCTTCTCCTGACAGTCGTGACCGGTGCATGGGGCTTCGATGCGGCTTCGCAGTGCGTTATCTGCCATGGCGACAAGGCTAAAATGAGGTCTTTTGGCTCGGAAGCAATGTACCTTGATCCGGCCAGGGTGGATGCCGAGGTGGGCATGAAGGGCGCAACCTGTGTCGATTGCCACCTTGGCGATGGCTTGCAAGGCGACAAGGATGCCTCCCACAAGGGGCTGCTCCGCCCCTTCCTGATCGGCGTCGG
>CAIMXI010000175.1 GCA_903845365.1 uncultured Geobacteraceae bacterium
CAACCCATTACCACATCTCATTTGAGCAAATCAGGCAGCGTGAACCGGTCCAGCCTCATGTCGACCTGGAAGTCGGCAATCTGGATGTTATAGCCCACTACCGTCAGCACATCGCAGACCTGGAGATGGAGCTGCTCTCTTCCAGTGAAAACCTGCAGACTACCATTGAGGAGCTGCAGACCAGTAATGAGGAGCTGCAAGCCACAAATGAGGAACTGCTTGCATCAAACGAAGAGCTGCAAAGTACCAACGAAGAGCTGCACTCGGTCAACGAAGAGCTCTACTCGGTCAATTCCGAATTCGAACGGAAGAACATCGAACTGAAGCAGCTCAACAATGATCACGAAAACATGCTTGCCAGTACCGACATCGGTACGGTGTTCCTCGACCGCCAGCTCCGTATTCGCAAGTACAACCCGGCTATCGAATCATTTTTCAAGCTGCTGCCTCAGGATATCGGGCGTCCAATCGACCATATCGCCTACCACCTTTCCCAGCAGGAAGAGATGCTGGCCGATATCAACCGGGTACTGGCCAACGGTATCGCCATTGATTCGGAGGAGGAGACCCGACACAACACCTGGCTACTCAGGCGGATAATGCCGTTCCGCACCGAGACAGGTCAGGTTGAGGGGGTGGTCATAACCTTCACCGACATCACAACGGTTAAGGCGGCAGAGCTGAAAGTTCTCCGCATAAATGAGGAGTTGGAAC
This sequence comes from uncultured Geobacteraceae bacterium, assembly GCA_903845365.1. Taxonomy (GTDB): domain Bacteria; phylum Desulfobacterota; class Desulfuromonadia; order Geobacterales; family Pseudopelobacteraceae; genus JACRCG01. The sequence goes on from CAIMXI010000175.1 coordinate 715, forward strand.
TTAAGGTCAAGGATCGCACCACCGACCTGCGCAATGAAATACAGGAGCGCAAAAGAGTTGAAAAACTTGTCGAAGCATCACGTGACTATTACCTGAACATCCTGTCAAATGCTCCGGCTCTGATCTGGCGTGCCAACACCGAAGCACTGTGTGACTGGTTCAACACCACCTGGCTTGAATTTACCGGACGCTCCATGGAAGAGGAGTACGGCAATGGCTGGGTGGAAGGGGTACATGCAGATGATCTGGAGCACTGCGTGCGTATCTGGCAGGATGCCTTCAAAAAACAGGAAGCATTTGAAATGGAATACCGGCTGCGACGTTATGACGGTGAATTCCGCTGGATTCTTGATATCGGTCGCCCCTACAATCAGCTTGACGGCAGTTTTGCCGGTTACATCGGTTACTGTTTTGACGTAACTGAACGAATTTCAATTGAAAAACAGTTAGTTGAATCACGCGAAGCTGCAGAGTCCGCCAACCGGGCAAAAAGCGAGTTCCTGGCCTCAATGAGCCACGAGATCCGCACCCCTATGAACGGTATCATGGGGATGTCGCAACTCCTGGCGTATACCGATTTGACCGATAATCAGAAAGAGTGTCTGGATTCAATCCGTACTTCTTCAAAGAACCTCCTGGCTCTTATCAACAATATTCTCGACCTTTCCAAGGTAGAATCCGGAAAAGTCGAGCTTGAGATCACAAGCTTCAGCTTGCGTGGCTGCCTGAAAGAGGTTCTCGGCAACCAGATGGCAGGCATTCTTGCGAAAGAACTCCAGTTAAAATCGGACATTGCTGATGACGTACCTGACGATTTGATGGGCGATCAGCACCGGCTGAAACAGGTGCTCATCAACATAGTGGGCAACGCGATCAAATTTACCGAAGCCGGCACAATTACCGTTTCTGCATCTCTCGAAAAATCAGAGGATGATGCGATTCTGGTGAAGTTAAGCGTAGCAGACACCGGTGCCGGCATCAATCCGGAAGCGATGAACCGGATTTTTGCTCCGTTCAGCCAGGAAGACAACTCAACCACAAGAAAATATGGCGGTACAGGACTCGGGCTTTCTATCTGTGCAAAGCTTGTAGCGCTTATGGAGGGTAAAATCTGGGCAGAAAGCACCAAGGGGTGCGGCAGCACATTCCATATCGTCATTCCTTTTCATAAGGGTGAAGCTGCGGAAACAACCTGGTCTCAGGCGAAACCCGATCTTCTGCTCACTTGGGAACAACGGCCGCTCCGCATCCTGGTGGTAGACGATCAGATAATCAATCGCAAGGTTACAAGCAGACTCCTCGGAAAAAGCGGTCATATTATTGAAACGGCTGTAGATGGCAGTGAAGCCATCGAAAAGTGGCAGGCCGGCAGTTACGATATCATCCTGATGGATCTGGAAATGCCCGGTATGGATGGTGTTGAAGCGACCGCCCATATTCGTGGGCTGGAGCAGGATGGCGACCGCCACACCCCAATAATTGCCCTCACCGCCCATGCGTTGGTTAAGGTTCAGGAGCGGTTACTGGCTCAGGGGTTTGATGGCTATGTTTCCAAACCGATGGATACCAATTCGCTGACGGCTGAGATTAAACGTTGCCTGCAGATGTCGGATGAAACCCCTGCGGAGTCAGCTCCGGCAGCTCCCATTGCTGCCCCGCAAGCAGTAGATAAGGAAAAACTGGCTACCCTTCTTGGCAAGATGGAGGAATTGCTGAAGCAAAACAACATGAGTGTCCTGGACAGCATAGGCGATCTATCAAAAATAATGCCGGAGTCTCAATTTTATAAAATACTGGTACGACAGATCACACAGTTTGACTGTGTGGCGGCTCTCGCAACAATCAAAAATATATATGATGAATTTGAGATAGACCGCTGATGGTTCTATTTTGACCGATCGTGCAGATTCAAAAAGTGAGGTACCTCCTGTGGAAAAGAAAAAGTTGCTGATAGTCGATGACATTGCCGAAAATCTCGCTGTTCTTTACAAAACGCTGCATGATGATTACGAGATTATCGGCGCTAACAGTGGCAAGGATGCTCTGAAGCTGGCTCAGAGTGCAGCGCCGGATCTTATTCTGCTTGACATCATGATGCCGGATATAAACGGTTATGAAGTCTGCCGGATACTCAAGGAGCAGGAAAACACCCGGGACATTCCGGTCATTTTCATAACGGCCATGATTGAAGAGGCCAATGAAGTCAAGGGTTTTAATCTGGGAGCTGTCGATTACATTACCAAACCATTCAAGCCGGTAGTTTTAAAGCGCCGGATCAGAACCCATCTTGAGCTTCGGCAGGCTGAAAAAGATAAACTGGCGATTGAACAGCAGTTTCAGCAATGTCAAAAGCTGGAAAGCCTTGGCATACTGTCAGGCGGTATAGCCCATGACTTCAATAACATCCTGGCAATCATCATTGGGTACTGCTCTCTGATAAAGTTGAATTATGGGACGGCAGAGAAGAATATCCCCTTGATAGAATCAGCCGCTGAACGAGCAGCCGTTCTCTGCCGCCAGATGATGGCCTACGCCGGTAAAGCCCAACTCATCAAGACCAAAATCAATATGGTGGAGAAGGTGGAGGAAATAGTCGCTATGCTGAACGCGACCCTACCCCTGAATGCCGAAATTAAAACCGATATTTCAGCCGGAATTCCCCTTATTGAAGGCGATGCCAGCCAACTCGGGCAGGTAGTGATGAACCTGATTATCAATGCGTCAGAAGCCATTGGTACAAAACAGGGCAAAGTAGATATCTCGCTCGCCAGCGTCAAGGTTATATATGGTAAAGAATATGAGGATTACAACGGCAAACCTATTACCCCTGGCGAATATGTTTGCCTTGAAGTCACCGACAACGGCTGCGGCATGAGTGAAGAAACAAAATGGCGCATCTTCGAACCGTTCTATACCACCAAATTTACCGGTCGTGGACTTGGAATGTCGGCGGTACTAGGCATCATCAAATCGCATAGCGGGGCGCTGCAACTCTTCAGTCAACCGGATCAGGGCACAACCTTCAAAGTATATCTGCCCGTTCCGGCAAGCGGCGCTGCCTTCGATGAAGTTCAGACAGCATCCGAACCTGCAGATCAATGGCTGGGAAGCGGCACAATACTGCTTGCAGAGGATGAAGAGTCGATTCGCGACATTGCGAGAAGTTTTCTTGAAATGTTCGGATTCACCGTCCTCGAAGCCGTGAACGGCATGGAAGCGCTGGAGATCTACAAGAATAACGCCACAGAGATCAACCTCGTATTAACCGATATGGGTATGCCGGTAATGGACGGTTATGAGTTGTTCCATAAACTGAAGAGCCTTGACCCCGAACTGCCGATAATCGTCTCCAGCGGTTACGGTGATGTAGAAGTCAGTTTACGGATAGGGAGTGACAATATCGCCGGGATAATCAGCAAACCTTACAACCCCCGTCAGTTGCGAGAGGTGCTGAAGCGGGTAGTGGGGGGATGTTGAAATCACAAAATTCATATTTCCTGTTCCGGCAGGAAAACGGCTTGGCACATATTTTTTCTGGGAGCGCGGACATCCTGTCCGAGTTCGGGCGGATTTATGCCCGAATAGTTTTTTTCTGATTCGTTCTGATCTTCCGCTTGACCGGTTTTTAGTCCCTCCCCTTGAAGGGGAGGGAGCTTGCTTATTGATCCGCTTGAAAACGGACAAGATGTCCGTGCTCCCAGGCACAACCCAAGCAGCCACGAAGCAGGATAAATATGTGCCAGTTCAGTTTTTCTACATTCCTACGAAACATATTCCTCTCTCTGCTGCTGACGTTGTCACTCCTGCTTAATCCCTGCCATGCTGAGCCTGCCCGAACGATAAGAGTTGGCGTCTATGAAGCTGGCTTGTTAGCCAATTTCGATAAGGACGGCTCCGCTCATGGTTTTTTCGTGGATATGCTCAACAGTATTGCTGTAAAGGAGCAGTGGAATGTTCAATACGTACCGGGCAGTTGGCAGGAGGGATTGGATCGCCTTAAAAACGACAATATAGACCTGGTACTTTGTATCGGCTACACAGCAGAGCGTGAGAAGTACATGGACTTCCCAAAAGAATATCTACTGCTCAACTGGGGTGTACTATACAGGCCAAAGGGGTCTCAGATAACTTCTCTATTGGAACTTGAGGGAAAAAGTGTCAGCGCACTAAAAGGAGATGTCTATCTGACCGGCTTTCTGGAGCTGGTCAAACAATTTAATGTCCATGTCGAGATTCAAGAGGTTGATAAGTATTCAAAGGTATTTAAAGCTGTGGAATCCGGTGCTGTTGCAGCCGGAGTAGCCGGCAATTTATATGGCATACTTAACGAAGATGGTCGGAGGGCGGAACAGACACCAGTCATATTTTCCCCGGTAAAAGTGGGCTATGCGGTAAAAGATGGCAAAAATGGAGATCTGATCGCAGCCCTCGACCGGAATATTGCCGAGATGAAAGCTGACAAAGCCTCTGTTTATCACCGAGAGCTTGAAAAGCTGATGAGCAAAAAAGGCCTCAAGATACCAAGAGAGGCATACTGGATATTTTCCGGCGTTGCGGCAGCACTGCTTCTCTCCGTGGTATTCATCGTCCTCCTGAGACGACAGGTGAAATCGAAAACAGCGCATCTGCTTGTGGAAATTGACCAGCGTAAAAAGACGGAAGAAGCCCTGCTGTCGCTCAAAGATGAGCTTCAGGAACAGAATGAAGAGTTGCAGGTAAATGAAGAGGAAATGCGTGTTCAAAATGATCATCTTCTGGCGACCGAAGAGATGCTTCGGGCTCAGATCAGCGATTATGAGATCGGTAAGAAACTGTTAAAAGAGAGTTACGAACGTTTTCGTGCGCTGCACGAAGCGTCCTTTGGCGGCGTTTTTGTCCACGAGAACGGCGTTATCCTGGAATGCAATCAGGGGCTTTCAGAGATGACCGGATATTCGGTGGAAGAGCTTATCGGCATGCAAAGCATTCAACTGATACCGGAGGAATATCAGGAAGAGGTGGCTATTAAAATCCGGGAAGGCTTTTCGGAGTTATATGAAGTTGAAGGTATTCGCAAAGATGGCACGCGCTACCATGTAAGAATTCGCGGAAAAAGCATTTTCTATATGGGGCGTTCGGTGCGTGTAACCGATATGCGCGATATCACCGACCGTAAACTGGCTGAGGAAGAGCACAAACAGCTTGAACATAAATTCCATCAGGCTCAGAAACTGGAAAGCCTCGGTGTGCTTGCAGGCGGCATCGCCCATGACTTCAACAACGTCCTTACGGTCATCATGGGGCACTGCTACATGGCCAGAGAAAATATGATTCCGGAGCACCAGTTTAAAGCCGCCTTTCGGAAGATCGAAACCGCAGGCAGTCGAGCCAAAGATCTCTGCCGTCAGATGCTGACGTATGCTGGTAAAAGCCCGATGGAGCAGACACAGTTCAATCTCTGGCTTTTGGTCGATGAAGTAGTCAAGATGCTTCAAGCGGCCATCAAAAAGAATGTCTCCATCGAGCTTGACCTGAAACGTGATGTTCCCGAAATAAACGGCGACACCGGCCAGATTCAGCAGATAGTCATGAACTTTATCATCAACTCTGCCGAGGCTATCAGCGATGGTAATGGTACAATCAGGGTTGTGCTTACCAAAGTGGTTTTTGAGGAAGACGGAACCGAAAAAGATACGTTTGGCACCGTCATCAAGGCCGGAGCATACGCCTGCCTTGAAGTAACCGATACAGGCTGTGGTATGGATGAGGCAACACAGAAGCTGATATTCGAACCGTTCTTCACCACCAAATCCACCGGTCGCGGACTCGGCATGTCCGCCATACATGGCATTATCAAATCACATGGCGGCGCCCTGCAACTGACCAGTAAGCCGGGCGCCGGCACA
>CAIMXI010000176.1 GCA_903845365.1 uncultured Geobacteraceae bacterium
CCGCTTGCCTGAACCTGACGGATCTCATCCATGAGGCTCTTTTGCTCAGCCAGACGATAGGAAATGTGATCGATGGGGCGTCCGATGTCGTGCGGCACCAGGCTGAAGTAATCGGAAATAGCGGTGTTGAACTTGCGGATGCAGAGTCTGTTGTCAACAAAAACCACGCCGATATCGATGCTGGCCAGAAGGTTGTCCAGATCGAGATAGAGAGCGTGCAGCTCGGTGTTCTTCCTCTCGAACTCGGAGTTCACCGAATACAGCTCCTCGTTTACCGAGTGCAGCTCTTCGTTAGTGCTTTGCAGCTCTTCGTTTGAGGCCAGCAGCTCCTCGTTGGTGGCCTGCAGCTCTTCGTTGCTGCTCTGCAGCTCCTCGTTGGCGGCCTGCAGGTTTTCTTTGGTCAGATGAAGATCATTCTCCAGGTCATTTATATGCTGACGGTAGAGGGATTGATCTTCAATATTATTCTCTGCCTCCTCATGATCCAAAGATATAGTCAGCATATCCTCCGACTTGAAACTGATAAATAAATGCATCAAATTCGAGCTGTTATCATTGATCACGTCAACAGTTACAGTAACCCTTAGTTTCGAGCCGTCCTCCTGGCTGATCTGCACACCACTCAGCTTTGCAGTGGCGCGATCCCGTATTGCACGCTGCAGAGTGGTGTTTACGGCAACATGCACCTCATTTTTCAGCATGGTAAGGATGTGGCTGTCAGGACGTCCGATCCGGAGATTCAGATAGGGATCGAGCGGGCCGAAGATATGCAGTATATGCTGATGTTCGTCAACAATGATGCCGGGAGGCATATAGCGGCTCATCAGTTGGTCGTAGTCATTAAGGAGGAGGCGATCAATGCTCACCGTGCGTGCCTGGGCGGAAGCCGGTCGCACAGCCGCATAAAATTGCGTTGGCAAAGAAGCTGTCTTCAAGTCAAAAGAGGGGCGCAATTCTCGTTTTTTACTGAACAGTTTGTGATGGGCGTCGATAATTTCGAACTCGCTGGAAAAAGCGCCGGGCCCTTCGCTGATGCCCATGAACAGGATGCCTGAGACTCTCAGCGCATAGTGAAACATGGAGATTACCCGCTCCTGGGCGGCCGGCTGCAGATAAATAAGCATGTTGCGGCAGCAGACCAGGTCTGTTTTGGTGAACGGCGGGTCGACGATGACGTTGTGCGGGGCGATAACCACCATCTGCCGGATATTTGTCAAGATGCGCCAGAAGTTATCGCTTTCCTGCTTAAAGAAGCGCTCCAGTCGCTCTGGCGAGACGTTGGCCAGCCGGTCGCGGCTATAGGTGCCGGCGTTGGCGGTCTCCAGCGATTTTTTGTGAATGTCGGTGGCGAAAATGGTGATTTTACCTTTATAATTCAAGGCTTCTGCCGCTTCAGCGAAAACAATTGCCAGAGAATAGGCCTCTTCACCCGTGGCGCAGCATGCCGACCAGATCCGAAGCTGCTCGGTGTCGGCGGAGGCGGTGATTAATTCCGGCACCACAACGCGTGCCAGATATTCAAATGTCTCCGGATCCCGAAAGAACTCGGTGACGCCGATAAGCAGGTCGCAGTAGAGCGCATCAAGCTCCTTCAGATCATCAACCAGCAGGGTGACATATTCAGCAGTTGAAGCCACGGACTTGAACTCCATGCGCCGCTCGATGCGCCGCTTCACCGTGGTAATTTTATACGTGGAGAAATCTATGCTGTAGTTGCGCCGGAGCAGTGCAAAAATTTCCGCGTATTCTCCCTCCTCAGGAAAAACCTCGACGGCGTGTGCGGCTCTTGAGCGTACTGCTTGCGGATCTTTTACGTAATCGACAAGCAGCCTGGGAATACGGTCAGGCGACAACTTGTAGTCATGGCATTTGCTGGCGATGGCGTTGCGCGGCATGCCGTCAAACTGGGCCGTTTCGGGGGATTGAACTATTACCAGGCCGCCAGCCTCTTTGATGGCTCGGATACCGCGCGAACCGTCCGAACCGGTGCCTGAAAGCACGATCCCGATAGCGCGGCTGCCGATGTCATCGGCTATGGAGCGGAAAAAGGTGTCGATAGCCAGTTCCAACTGCGCTCCGGGCGATTTCTCCCGCAGGGTGATCAGCCCCGCTTCCAGCCCCATTCTCAGCCGGGGGGGGGCGAGGTAAATGGTGTTCGGTTCAAGCCTGACGCCGTCAGCCGCATGCCTGATTGTCATTTTCGTATGCCGTGCCAGCAGATCGTCCATCAGGCTCTTGAAATCAGGGGAGAGATGCTGGATCACCACAAAAGCCATGCCGCTGTCCGCCGGCATTGCTGCAAAGAACTGTTCAAGGGCACTCAGCCCGCCGGCTGAAGCACCAAGTGATACCACATGAAACTTTGAATTCATGATTAATAAGTCCTTTCGATTATCTCAGGTCAAAATAACCCCTCCTGTCCTCCCCTTATCTAAGGGGAGGGACGCGTTGGAGTTGAAGTGGTGCTATTTGTTTCTTGCCTTTAAGCTCCCCCTCTTAAGATAAGAGGGGGTTGGGGGGAGTTATGAGCCTTCTCGCATCGGATTTGAGCAAATCAGATTACTGATTGGTTAATAATTCACTTATTTTTTTCAGCAACTCAAACGGCAGAACCGGTTTCATGATTAGTTCGACATCATCGCCGAATTCCCCCTCACGCTCAATTAAGTCGCTTGAATGCCCGCTCACAAAAATGAATTTCATCTCGCTGGAGAACCCTCTTATTTCATTGAAAGCCTGCTTGCCGCTCTTTTTCGGCATGATTAAATCTGAAATGACAAGCTGAATTTCGTCGCAAAACATGACGAACTTCTTCACGGCATCCTCGCCGTCAACCGCAGTAATTACCTTGTAACCGGCTCTTTCCAGAAGCTCTTGCATAATGCGGAGAGTAGCCGGATCGTCTTCTGCCAGAAGGATTGTCCCGGAACCACACTCCATCCGGGGAGCCTGCAGATCATCCGATGCTTTGACCAGCGCAATGGCCAGCAGCGGCAGATAGAGCTTAAAGACGCACCCCTTGCCAGGTTCACTCTGCAGTTCAATAAAACCGCCATGCTGTTTTATGATTCCCATCACCATCGACAGCCCCAATCCTGTCCCCTTGCCAACTTCTTTTGTGGTAAAGAACGGGTCAAAAACCAGCAGCTTCGTAACTGCATCCATACCGTGACCGCTGTCTGTCACCGTTATCACGGCATAGCGGCCGACTCTCCCGAACCCGTGGATGTCGATATACTCTTCATCCATCGCTCCCTCTGCGGTTGTGATGCTTAACGATCCTCCGTCGGGCATGGCGTCCCGTGCGTTAGTGGCAAGATTGAGGAGTACCTGTTCGATCTGCACATCATCAACATAGACACCTAAAGGTTCTTCATGTAAAGCAAGGGTAAACTCGATATTGTCACGCAGAACCCGGCTGATGAAGGAAGCGACCGTCGTTATCAGGAGGTTCAGGTTCTGTTTCTGACGATTCATCTCCTGTTTCCGACTGTAGGCCAGCAGATTGTTTGTGAGGGAGGAGGCTCGAAATGACGCCTTTACAATCTCGTTTATATAGTTTTCCTGAATCTCATTCTTTTCAACCACCTGATTGGCCAGAGTCGCATAGCCGTTCACTACGGTAAGAATGTTGTTCAGATCATGAGCCAGACCGCCGGCCAGTTGACCGATCGAGTCCAGTTTTTGAGAGTGGAGCAGCTGCTGCATGATGTTTTTCTTTTCCGTTATGTCTATC
>CAIMXI010000177.1 GCA_903845365.1 uncultured Geobacteraceae bacterium
CAAGTTTCATCCCCTCGCGGCGCTTCATTTCGGCAAAATCGATCAGGATGATCGAGTTTCGCACAATGATGCCGGCCAGGGCAATGAAACCGATCATGGATGTCGCGGTAAAAAACGCCCCGAACAGAGCGTGCCCAGGCAAGATTCCGATCAGGGTCAGCGGAATCGGCGCCATTATGACAAGCGGTGTGGTGAAATCCTTGAACCAGGCCACCACCAGAATATAGATCAGCACCATGACCGCCCCGAAGGCGATGCCGAGATCGCGAAATACTTCATAGGTGATGTGCCACTCTCCATCCCATTTCATGCCGATATGTTCCTCGCTCCAGGGCTGGCGCGATGCCAGAACTTCAATCTTCTGCCCATCCGGTGTGGCAATGGCGTCAATTTCTTTCTGCATTTTCAAAATAGCGTAGACCGGAGCTTCAATCTGCCCCGCCACATCAGCGATAACATAGACGACATTCTTGAGATTTTTTCGATAGAGAGTTTTTTCCTCGTTCGTTGTCTTAATTTTAACCAGTTGTGACAGCGGTACATTCCCCTTTGCGCCTGGAACATAGATCGATGAGAGCGCCGTAGCAGAACTGCGCTGTCCGATCGGGAGACGTAAATTAATCGACACCGGCTCTTTTTCCTTAGGCAGGTGCAACAGCCCGGCGCTATCCCCTTCCAGTGCAATACGCAATGTTTTCGCCACATCTTCCACGGCAACTCCGGAGAGCGCCGCTTTTTCCTGGTCGACAACAAAGGTCAGTTTGGCCTGATCATCTTCACGATACCAGTCAACATCTACCACTCCTGGCGTTTTTGCTAAAATCGCCTTGACTTTGGCAGCTATTCCGGCTCTGGCAGCATCCTCCGGGCCGTAAATTTCCGCCACCAGTGTTGCCAGAACAGGTGGACCTGGTGGTATCTCGGCAATTTTGACCCGTGCGCCGTATTTGTCAGCGATGGCCTTGAGCAGTGGCCTGATACGTTTGGCAATAGCGTGAGATTGATCTTTGCGTTCATCCTTGGGAAGCAGATTGACCTGAATATCGGCCAGGCTGGATCCTTTACGCAGGTAGTAATGCCGCACCAGGCCGTTGAAGTTGAACGGGGCGCTGGTACCGATGTACGCCTGGAAGTCTGTCACTTCAGCTACAGTCCGCAGCGCATCTCCCATCTCCCTGGTTATGCGGGCGGTCTGCTCGAGCGGAGTACCGTCCGGTGCGTCGATTATAACCTGCAGTTCGTTCTTGTTGTCGAACGGCAGCATTTTAACCGTCACCGCCTTGAAATAGATCAGCGAGCAGGAGAGGAGCAGCAGGGCAACCACGCCTGCCAGGAAGCCGTAGCGCAGCCCTTTCTCATGAATCAGGCGCCCCATCCAGCGACGATAGAAGGCGGTCAACCTGGAATCCTCCGGCTCTGCACGAGTGCCGTGATGTGACTCCCCTTTCATAAAGCGAAAGGCAAAGTATGGCGTAACTATAAACGCTATCAGCATAGAAAATAGCATCGCCATACTGGCTCCGACAGGAATCGGCCGCATATAGGGGCCCATCAGCCCGCCGACAAAACCCATCGGCAAGATGGAGGCAATGACAGCAAAAGTGGCCAGAATGGTCGGGTTGCCAATCTCGTCCACCGCTTTGATCGCCGCATCAAGGGGCTTCATAATGGTGGTTGTAAAATAGCGGTGGATGTTTTCGACCACGACAATAGCATCATCCACCAGTATCCCGATCGAGAAGATCAGCGCAAACAATGTGATGCGGTTCAGAGTGTAGCCGATCAGATAAAAAATCAGCATCGTCAGCGCCAGAGTGACCGGTATGGCGATAGCCGCCACAGCTCCGGCGCGCCACCCCATGAATAGTGCAATCAGGATGGTGACCGAAATCGCCGCCAGGAACATATGGAAGAGCAGTTCATTGTTCTTCTCCCGAGCCGTTTCACCGTAGTTGCGGGTTACCGTCACCTGCACATCAGACGGGATGACCTTGCCTTTCAGCGACTCAACTTTTTTGACCAGATCTTCTGCAACCCAGGTGGCATTTGCCCCTTTGCGCTTGGCGACCGAGATAGTTACTGCCGGATAATCAACCTTTTGTGATAACCCTTTTCTGGCTATCTTCTCCTTGCGCTCTGCAGGCCCCATACCCATGAACACGTAATCTGCCGGTTCACTGAGAGCATCTTCCACACTGGCAACATCGGCCAGATAAACCGGCCTGCCATTATGGACGTTTACTACCAGGCGTTTGACCGCTTCGGCGGAGGTAAGAAATCCGCCCGTATCAACCAGCATCTCTTTGCTGCCGCTGGAAAAACTACCGGACGGCAGGGAAGCGTTACCCTTCTGTAGTGCCCCGACGATCTGCAGAGGCGATAAACCATACCCTGCCAGACGGGGGGCATCCAGCGTAACGCGCAACTGGCGGGAGAGCCCGCCTATTATGGTTGTCTCGGCGCTGTTCTCACTCTTCTTCAGTTCGTCGGCAACTTCACCTGCCAATGCTCTGAGAGTGCCGTGGTCATAACGTTCTGACCAGAGCGTCAACGCCAGAATCGGTACGTCGTCAATCGATTTCGGCACCACAAGCGGCTCGCTTGCTCCGGCAGGAAGGATGGTACGGTTACTCATGATCTTGTTGTAGAGCTTGACCAGCGACTCTTCCATCGGCTGGCCAACCAGGAAGCGTACCGTAATTATTCCCATGCCGGGACGGCTCATGGAGTAAAGGTACTCTACCCCTTTAAGTTCCCACAATTTGGCCTCAAACGGCTTGACTACCCTTTCCTGCACTTCCTGAGGCGATGAGCCGGGCATAGGCAAATAGATGTCCACCATCGGCACGACGATCTGCGGCTCTTCTTCACGCGGGGTCATCTTTACGGCGAATAGACCAAGAAGCAGCGATGCGCCGACAATAAGAGGAGTCAGTTTCGAGTTAATAAAGGCGCGCGCTATTTTTCCGGCAAACCCGAGGTTTTCCATGGGCTACTCCACCTTTGCCGCTTCAGTAATCTTCTCCATACCGGTTACAACTATGCGATCACCGTCTGACAGACCGGAAAGTATTTCGCATCTTTCACTCATCTCTCTTCCCACTTTGACCAGCCGTATATGCGCGATGTTCTCTTTGTCTACTGTCCAGACGGAAGTCAGTGCTCCTCGTTCAACAACCGCCTTTTTTGGCACGGAGATGCCATTCAGAGAAGAACCAAGAGTAATCGAGCCACGACCAAACATCCCGGATTTGAGACCGTTCTGATTTAACGGTATCTTGGCCACAAAGGTACGACTGGCCGGATCTGCGGTTGGCACAATCTCGGCAATTTTAGCAGCAAATGAGCTGCCAAACGCATCAACTGTTACCTGCAACGGCGTCCCAGGCTTCACTTTTGTTGCCAGGCTTTCCGGAAGAGCAAGCTCCAGCTGATAGCTTCCTTCATCTTCGATAGTCATGAGCGGCTGCCCCGGAAATACCGTGGCACCGAGATCTGCCGGTTTACTGGTTATTACTCCTGATATCGGGGCGTTGATTCGGGTATAGTCTGACATGGCGCTGGAAGCCTTAGCCCCTTCCTGCGCCTGTTTAAGTCTCGATTCTGCACGGGCAACAGCTTGTGCGGCAACCTCCTTTTCGGTCTGCCTGATATCAAATTCCTGACGGCTGACCGCCTGTTCATTATAGAGGTTCTGATAGCGGTCAAAAGTTGAGTCAGCCAGTTTTTTGCGTGATTGCGCTTCGTCAACTCCGCGACGAGCCTCATCGATACCGGCAGTTGCCACAGATGCTGTGAACTGGTTTTCCTGCGCATCAAGTTGCGCCAGCAGTTGTCCTTTTTTTACCCGATCCCCTTCACGGACGCGCAGCACGCTGATAGTTCCCGGAATACGGGTAGAAACCATGGCACTGGTGCGGGCACGTACGCTGCCAACGACATCAAGCAGTTCAGGAATGACTGTACTTTTGACTGTTTCCAGAGTCACCCCTTTGACCGTTACTACCGGTATATTTTCGGTTTTGCCAGCTTCATGCTTGTTTGAACAACCGGTACCGGCAAGGGCAACAGTCAACAGAGCCACAATATAAAAGCCAATTTTCCTCATTTCAGCATCTCCTTCACAAATGTTCCCGTCATATAATAGACTCTTCCACCGGCCAGCGCATAGCCTGCCCGGGTCTCCACCAGATTTGCCCGCGCCTGGTTGAGAGCGGTCTGGGCATCAAGCAGCTCTACCATGGTTGCCAGAGAATTTTCGTACCGTTTGGTGAGAAGCCGGACTGTTTCCTCGGCATCTTGTACTACGTTTCCGGCAATTTCCAGATGTTTGCCTGCTTCTGTGCGCCGGATATAACTCTCTTTAAGTTGGTATCTGATCTCTTTTGCTGTCGATTCCAGAATCTCGCGGGCGGCTGACTGTCCGGAGAGTGCCCGCCGTCGTTCGCTGTTGGTGCGAAATCCGTCAAATATCTGCCATTTAAGAGAGATCCCTGCACTCCAGGCTTCATTATCCGAGGTAAATGGAGCATCTTTGGCGTTCAACTGATATGAGGCAAAGGCACCCACCGTCGGTAAGTACTCACTCTGTGCGAGCCTGAGGGCCGCGTCAGACTTTTCGATATCGGTATGAGACTGTTTGATTTCAACCCGATTCAGAAGAGCTTCGTTGATAATCTGGTCACTCATGTCAGGAACTGCGATGCTGTCCAGCACCCCTGATACTTCACAGGTTTTGTCTTCAGGCAGTCCGATCAACCGTGTCAGTCTCATCTGCGCCAGTGTCAGGTCATTACGTGCGGTGATCAACTGTTGTTCAACCGTGGCAAAATGTGTCCGGGAGCGTAGTTCATCCGATTTAAGACCGATACCGGTTGATGTTCTTACAGTTGCCAGACGCATATTCTCGCGGGCATTGGCAAGGGCTTTATCAGCGGCATCTAACCAGGCGATAGCCTTTTGCACTTCAAGATAGCTCTGGAACACCTGGAAGGCAATGCCTTGACGGACAGTTTCGAGTTGCAATGCTGATTTTTGGAAATCTTTCACAGCCAACTCTTTCATTGGAGCAAGAGACGGAGCGAACAAAGGCTGCTGAACTGACAGGGCGGTTTTGAAATCGTGTGCTGCAGAGGGGTTATTGAGGTTGCTGATCTGGAAATCGTTCTGGGTAAAACGTCCCTCGTCGAGCTTCATCATGAAGGTGTTAGTCGGCGAGTTTGACCCAATCAGGGTTTCTTCCAGTGAGACGGCAGGCAAGTAGCGCGAATTGGCACTCTGAATACCCTGAGAAGCCGCTTGCGAAGTAAATCTGGCCGCCTTAATCTGGTTGTTGCCCTCGAGAGCCATGCTGATAGCGTCTTTTATTGACAACTTCAGCGGTTCAGCACCGGCTGTTGCAACAGAAAACAGTAGAACTGCACTAAAAATCAGTAGACGAGTCATATCCCCTCCAATAATACTAATAACTATATATATAAAAACTATTATGTCAATAAAAATCCGTCCATAGTTCGACTTTGTCACATTACGTCACGTAGTGACTGATTGATGGTAGCCCGGCGTTTTAACGCCGGGATCGAAGCAGAATAGTCTTTTCGTCACGTACGTGACGAATGATATTATGGCATTTGAATCCGGGGAATGAATTCCCCGGCTACCATCAGTCTGTCCCTACGGGACTAAAACGTAATGTGACAAAGTAGAAATAGGTCATAAAAGAAAAACGCCCGCTGAGAAGCTGTCTCAAGTGGGCGGTTTATAAGATTTTTCAGCTAAATTGCTATTTAATGCAGACTCGCCGGATTTCATGGATATCGGTAAGACCGCCAAATACCTTAAGAATTCCATCCTGTTTAAGAGTAGTCATACCGTCACGGGCGGTCTGCGCACGAATATCATCCGCATCGGCGCGATGTTTTATAAGCGTTTTCAATTCGTTTGTACATTCAAGCACTTCATGGATACCGAGTCGGCCTTGATAGCCGCTTCTACCGCAACTAGAGCATCCAATCGCCTTATACATGGCTATATTTTCTAAAGTTAGGCCGGTGATGGCAAATGCTTCACTGCCATATTCAGACGTCAACTCTTCGAATTCGGCTTCTGTGGGATAATAGCGCTCCTTACAATGCTTACAGAGTCGACGTCCAAGCCGCTGTGCCAGAATGCAGACGAGAGAATCTGAAAAGCTGTAAGGGTCAAGACCCATTTCGAGTAGACGGGTGATTGTTTCCGGCGCTGAATTTGTGTGAAGCGTGGAAAAAACAAGATGCCCTGTCAAAGACGCCTCAACCGCAGTACTGGCGGTTTCTTCGTCGCGCATCTCGCCGACCATTATGACATCGGGGTCAAGTCGGAGAAATGAGCGCAGTGCAGCGGCGAAGGTAAACCCGATGCGCGGATTCACCTGAACCTGACGCAAGCCTGCCTGGGTAATTTCTACCGGATCCTCTGCTGTCCAAATTTTGCGGTTGGGCTTATTTATCTTGGCAAGTCCGGAATGAAGGGTTGTAGTCTTGCCGGAACCTGTTGGCCCGACAACAAGAATAAGCCCATGTGGTCGTTCGAGCGATTCTTGAAAAACTCGCATATTTCTTTCAGTAAGTCCAAGATCACTAAAACTTAAAGGATCACCACTTGCGAGAATACGGATGACAACATCCTCAAGTCCGCCAACTGTCGGCATGGTTGCAACTCGAAGCTCCACATCGAGAGGACCGAATTTTTTGAAGTCTATCTTGCCATCCTGCGGTTTTCTACGTTCTGCAATATCAAGATCACCCATTATTTTGATACGCGAGGGAAGAGCAAATTTATATTTATACGGGATTTTTTGATAAACTGAACACTGACCATCAACTCGGATTCGAACTACAACATCATTTTTGCCAGGATACGGTTCGATATGAATATCAGAAGCCTTTTTCATACAGGCGTCGTAAACAATCTTGTTAACCAGCTTAACAATAACACTGTCTCTTTCAGTGACTTTCTTTGTCTCTTCCGTTATATCCGGCTCTTCTCCATCCAATGATTTGCTAAGTAGATCGACAATACTGCTAGGCCCCATATCAAAACTTACTTCTTCAGCAGAATCAGTCTTGCCGGCAATATCAACAGCATAGAGTCGTTTAAGAGAGTTGTCGATGCAGGTTTCGGTAGTGATAACAGAAATTATTTTTAACCGGATACTGTCTTCCAATTCACGAAGGTCATGCGCTTTAAGCGGATTAACCATTGCCAGGGTGAGCGTGTTACCTATTTTTGAAATTGGGATAATCCGCTGCTTTTGAGCATAGACTTTACTGATATAACTGGAAAGTTCCTGAGGGAGTTCCTTGAAGTTGATCTGTATGTACGGCATGTCATGCTGACTGGCAACTGCTTTGGCCAAACCATCTTCATCGATATATTTTAATTGTAAAGCAGCTCTTCCAATAGGGATACTGTCTCGCTTGCTCAGATCCAAAGCGTTGTCCAGTTTTTCCTGATCAATAAGCCCCATGGCAATCAGAACATCACCAAGCTTGCGACGTTTATCCTTCTGGTCGAGAAAACTGCTGAGATCACTCTCGTGTATATGGCCGAGTTTGCACAGTAACTGACCAACCTGCTGAGATGGAAAAAGTTTCTGCAAATCCAGCGCTTCATTCAACTGTTCTTGAGTGATCAGATCATGCTCAACAAGCAATTCACCAACTCTTTTGACAACCATAAAACGCATGCTCCCGCAACAAAAAAATAACGCTCACCCTTTGGAAAGGCATGAGCGTTATAGCAGAATAATTGACAAAGTAAAACGGTTTCAGCGGTTGTTAATGGTAAACCCGCTTTCTTTCAACAGTTCCCTGACAACAGGATTCATGGGACGATCAGTCAGAAAAAGGTCTTCTCCCGAAAGGTTGGCATTGTCAAGCTTAAACCCGGACATCTGCAGCGAATATCCGGAAGAATCATCCTGCAGCAGGTTATGCTGCGCGAAGGACCCTTTTATTTTCATACGTGAGAGTATTTTTTCCGTCACTTTACGAAAATCGTCCTCTGCCGCCAGAATGATTACGTTAAAACCACGGGTTTCCAATATTCTGAACAGGGTATAACTTACCGGATCACCATCAAAAGTTGTAATAACATAGCGTTTTTCGCCACGTACAAAAAAACGTTCCGCTCTGACTGAAAGCGAAACTCCGTTATCAGATGCCGGAAAAACATCAACGTGCTTATTTTTCTCCGGAAACAATGAAAATGCAGAAAGAATTGAATCCACAATCTCCGGCTGTTTTTTTACAGAGACAGAGTGGATCGTACGTGATTCCTGCGGCACGAGGGGTCTCAGCGTGGCAAACGGTTCATAGAGCAAGAACCCCCCTTTTTTAAGTAAATTCCCGATGGAGGATGGAAAAGTGGTGCGACTGTTGCTGATAACAACTACATCCTGATTAATCAGACTATCAGCTTTTTTTTCAACTTTAAAATCGGCACGTACCGTAATTTTGGGATCGGTACCGAATTCCATGCTGAAATTTTCTTCAACAGAATAAAATCCGGCGGCTTCAAGGAGTGATGAGATAAATTTTTTCGATCCGCCCGGAAATTCAGAGACGATTCGTACTGAAGGATCTTTATCCTCAATCAAAAATTTTACAAGTGGTGGGATAGTGCCATTCTGGTCAAGAATTATGCGTCCGCCATTCATTCTGGCAAAGACAGGATAACGCTCATGGTCAAGAGAGAGCGAAAAGGTCGGCGTCTCAAATGAGAGCGGCTTTTGCTGTTCATGTTGAGGTGGGACCATCATTTTCCAGAGAGTTTGTGTTCTGGCAACAGCTTCCTGATCAGTAAGCGCTGGAACGGGAGACTCCAGTTTAAATGATTGCCCCGGAGCATTTCCTGAAGCGTAATTACCGGATTGACCCTTCCGCAGAGGCACAGTTCCGGCAGATTTGCGCTTAACCGGTTTGGGAGTACGTTTAGCTCCAACTTGCTGAGGCTTGGTTCTCTCTTTCAAACCGGAAATAACTTGTGAATCAAGTTCAAAACGCGGATCCATAACCGCGTACAGATCGGAGACACAAAATAGCGCCATGAAAGAGATCACGGTGATAAAGGCGACCCGGATTTGGAGAAAGAATAGCATTTAGTCTCCAGACTGATATTGCAGATTTGGTGTTAGTTTACTGACACAACGAAGGCCTTAACTGACCTGTTCTTCCTATATATTATAATTTCACCCTTGTCCTCAACTTTTCCACTTTCGATACGGACACCATCTTTGGTAGAACGCGAGAGTATATGATATTTCGATGTCCCGATAAATTCCTGCAGAACTGATTGAATCAACGACTCAGGAATAGCGGAGCTAATCGACAGCACCTGTACAGCTTCTATCCGCTTTGGAGTAGTGAAAACCCGGAAATCATATTTTTCGCTGACAAAGCGTTTCCAACCCGGATTTTTCTGCGCGAAAGTGCTGTCAAGCCCATCTTGCGGAATGAACGATGGCAATGAGGGTGCGGCAACTGGTGGCGGCGTAGGGGGCTGAACCGGTTTTGGTGCAGTAGTGGGGGGCGCTGCTGTCACCGGAGATTTTTTTGCCACTGAAGATGGCAGAAACTTCGCTTTCAGCGAGTTAAGCATCTGCGATTTTTGTGTAAGCAGATACCACCCACCGGTAACAGCGACGAGACAAGCCAGTGCAATAACATAACTTTGCCACATAAAAAGAAATCTGTACCGATAATTTTGTTTAAAAGCAGAATGAGGATCTTCAGAAATTGTGTCTTCAATGTGTGGAGCATTCTGGCTGACTCGAAATGCCTCGGCAGATGGTATCGGTGGTGAAGTGACATGGGTTGAATCTGATTTTTGAAGTGCAGAATCTGCCGGTTTTTTCGATGCTGTTTTAAGAGAGGGGGGCTTAACAGGTTCCGTTGATTCAGGAATAACAGGGGTAATGCGTTTTTCCGCTAATTTCTCTTCTGTCACCTTGGCTGATTTTTCGTGCCGATCCGTTTTTTGTTGTGCATCCTGCGATATTTTTTCCGGAGTGACAGCTTGCACAGCTGCCGGCTTTGGCGGGATAAAGACTCTATCCCACTCACTGCCGAAAAGCTTTTTGAGCGTGATCACAATATTTCCCAATATCATGTCATTTGGCTGACTCAAATCTACAAAATGCTCAAAGACGCCTTTAATCTCCCCCGCTTTGGCATTCCCTGGATGAAGGAGAATAAACGTCGGAGCACCGCTTCCAAGCAGCATCTGGATATGGCGGGCAACACTTTCAGCCGAAACATTCCCGATGTTCTCCTGGATGCAGACAGTAGCCGGGCGCTTTTCAAAAACATCCTTCATG
The DNA here is from genome assembly GCA_903845365.1 of uncultured Geobacteraceae bacterium. GTDB lineage: Bacteria > Desulfobacterota > Desulfuromonadia > Geobacterales > Pseudopelobacteraceae > JACRCG01. The sequence continues at coordinate 10,358 of CAIMXI010000177.1, forward strand.
CCACGATCGAAGTCTGTGACGACGTCGATTATGACTTTTAGAAATGGCTGAAGCTCCTTCTTTAAGAGCTCCACCTTCGGGCTGTCTGATATGAATAGTAAATTAAGCACATTCGACCTTGAAATTAGGATTCTTTTTTTTACACGCCCTACTTTAAATTGTCAACAGCAATAGCAGATGTAACCTTCAGCAGCAAATCTCGAACCGTTACGCCTCCAAGTCCGGTTCGGCACCCCTCATACCCCTGTCGTACGACATCTTCAGCAAGCAGGAACACCGGAGTTGTTACCTGAAGTGCTGAATCACCGCGTAACGCCCGAAGGAGTTCGCTCACATGCACCTCTACCGGGTCGCGCGACGGCAGCCAGCCGGTCTCGCTCCCTGCGGTCGAAACCAGATAGCCAAGCTGTTCCAATTCACTGATAACGGACTCGACCGGCAGTATCGGGACATTAAGTTCATCAGCGATCACTCGAGCAGGCGGCGGAGTTCCCCCCTTTTGAAATTGAAGACTTACCTGTAGTATAACCGCTACGGCAAGCTCCTCTCGAACCGTGGCATTTAAATGAAAGGCACTGCTTCCTGCGCCCCCATGACCGCGATGCTGATGGGCAAACACGATTTCAAGACCAAAGAGCACGATGAGCCAACTTGTATAGATCCAGACCAGAAAGACCGGAAGCGCCGACAATGTACCATAAATTGCGTTATAGTTGGCAACACCGACCTGAAAGTGAAAGTACCCCCACTGAGCCAGTTCCCAGGCAGTCCCGGCGATAACCGCTCCAATGATTGCTGATCCAAGCCTGATTCTGATATTTGGAATAAAAATATAGAGGAACACCATAGCGATCCAAACGCTGAGATAGGGTAATAAGCGGAACAGCAGCAGGATCGCGTCGCCAAGATAGGTATTCTGAATGAGCCACTGCAACAGCCATTGGCTCTGCAGCGAAGAGGTCATACTGGTGGCGGCAAGCAGCAGGATCGGCCCGACGATAACGACGCTCAGGTAATCACTGAAGCGCCTCTGCAGTGTGCGGGTTTCACTAACTCCCCAGACCGCATTAAAAGCCTCATTGATGCTGTCCATCAGAGAGATCACCGTGACAATAAGCATAACAAGACCGACAGCCCCGAGAGATTTCACATTTGTATTATTTACGTAGGCAATAATTCGTGCAATTGTCTCTTCAGAATCACCGGCAAACTGTTGGAGAATCGGCTCCAGAGCATTTTGCGCACCAAAAACTTTGAGTACGGCAAAAGTAATGGCAAGAAACGGCACAAGTGACAGTACGCTGGTATAGGTGAGAGCGGCTGCGCGTAGCGGCCCTTTGTGGGTAATAAAATTGCCTGTAATGGCATAGATGACTCTAAAAATCGGAAAAAAGCGCCCTTTCAAGCTGCCCAGGTCATCAGGGGATCCCGTTTGTAATAGAGCTGGAATTTTCGAATTTTGCATGCTGAGCCTCGCCGACCTTCACGGAACATCTTTTCAGATTGTGATAGTTTCCCCTGGACGTACACGCCTCTGTTCATCTCTGGCCGGGCTGTCGATTTCGTTCGATAACAGATAAAAAAAGAGGAATATCAGGGTTGCAATGCCTATAAGCAGTGGAAAGAGTCGGACTTCTACATCGTTTTTTCGAGGTGCAAGCAAGAAACCGAGGACTGTCACCATAGCGCCACATCCGCCAAGCGCAGCCGCCCAAAACATTACGTTTTGATAGACACTGTTCTTGGCAGTTGCTGACAATGAAAAAAAGTCAGTTACCTGTGAGTGAAAAAAACTCGCCGCTATAATCATGATCAAGGCAGCCAGAACAAGACGCATGCCATTTCTGACGGTACGCTTACGCACCAGTTACCCCCATTATCTGCCGCACCATGACACATCGCCAAGGCCTGCTCGCAATACTTCAGGAACCGCTCCGATCAGGCTTACCACAGAACTGACATCTGTTGTCAACAGACCACCGTCAAGAATAAAATCGAGTTGCTTGCCGAAGGTTTCGGCAATGTTGCGCGGATCGCCTTCAGGCTCCTCTCCGGAGATGTTGGCGCTGGTGGTTATAATCGGATTGCCGAGTGCGGTGACGAGATCAATGCATATTCTGTTATCCGGGATACGGATGCCAACGGTCTTCTGCCTGGCTAACAGTAAATCAGGAACTTCACGAGTCGCCTCAAAGACAAAGGTGTACGGACCTGGAAGATAGCGTTTAATTATCTTAAAGGCTGAGTTACTGACCCTGGCATACTCGGAAATTTCCGAGAGTGATGAGCAGATAACCGAGAACGGCTTGCGTCGATCACGCTGTTTCATCTGATAGATGCGTTCGATACTTTTTTTACAGAAGATCGAACAGCCGATGCCATATGTTGTATCAGTCGGATAGGCGATTACCTTACCTTCCTTAAGGCTCTCGACGACCCGTGAGATCTGATGCGGCTGGGGAAATTCCTGGTTTATTTCCAGTATCATGGCTTTGCTACCTGCGTTTCGCTATCATTTGCAGCTTCTTCTGATATTTCTGTTATATCTTCCAGCTCAAAAACATCCTCCACCACTACCGCCTCAGTTCCCTGGCGAGGATCATCCTGCACATCGCGCAGTTTCCGTTCAATGACCCTTGTTCGGGTAGCGGCCTGATCAATATGATTGCCCGCCTCAACCAGCTTTTTGCGTGTTTTTTCCAGAATAATGCCAAATTTTGAAAATTCTGTACGCACCGCGCCAAGCAGATTCCAAACTTCGGCAGACCGCTTTTCAATGGCAAGCGTCCTGAACCCCATCTGTAGACTGTTCAAGAGCGCCGCCAGGGTGGTCGGCCCGGCAACCATAACCTTGAATTCACGCTGCAGTGCATCAAAGAGACCAGGCAGGCGCAGCACTTCTGCGTATAACCCTTCTGTCGGCAGAAACATGACGCCAAAATCAGTTGTATGAGGTGGATCCAGATATTTATCCCGGATATTTCTTGCCATCTCCCTTACCGCACGATCAAGCTGTTTTTTTGCCTCGGCAGCAGCAAATATATCTGCCGCCTCCTCCGCTTCAATCAAACGGAGATAATCCTCCTGAGGAAATTTGGCGTCCAGCGGCAGCCAGACCATGCCATCAGAGGTGCCGTCACGCCCAGGGAGCTTCAGGGCAAATTCCACCCTCTGGCCGCTCCCCTTTCTCGTTTCCACATTTGAGTCATATTGACCTGGGGCAAGGATCTGCTCAAGCAGGCTCGCCAACTGAATTTCACCGAAAGTGCCACGACTCTTTACATTTGTCAGCACTTTTTTCAGGTCGCCGACGCCGTTGGCAAGCGACTGCATTTCTCCCAGACCGCGCTGTACGAGTTCAAGACGTTCACTAACCAGCTTGAAAGATTCACCAAGGCGCTTTTCAAGGGTGTCATGCAGCTTTTCATCAACAGTAGCCCGCATCTGTTCCAGTTTCCGGGCATTATCTTCCTGAATGAGACGCAGGCGGGCATCAACAGCTTCGCGTAATTTATCAAGCCTCCCTTCGTTACTCGAAGTAAGCTCTTTCAACTGAGCGGCAAACAGTTCCAGTTGATTTTTCTGCAAGCCAGCAATGTCACTCATTCGTTTTGACAGAGAGTCACCCAGCAGAGTGACAGTGCCGGTCATCTCTTCCCTCAAAAGGCGGGAACCGGTAACAGCCTCCTCACGACCACGCGCCGACTCCTCACGAAACATCCGCTCATGCCGTTCAAGCAGTTTTTCAATGCCGTCAATCTTTTGCGGCAGATCCGCATTGCCGGCAGCCCCGCGTCTGCCCCTGACAAACAGCGCAGTGAGCAACCCGAAACAGGCAAGCAGGAGCAGAATAATGCTATAGGCGATCAGTTTTTCATCTTGCAAACATCTACCCACTTTCTGGGCTTTGCCAGCTCTTCCAATTCAGCGCAATTCAATTGAATGGCAGAGTTAGGGCTGCCACAGGCAGGATAGAGCGTAGCCAGGCGCTTTAAAGACATGTCGAGATAAACCTCTACATCCTCATTTATGCCAAAAGGACAGACACCACCGATTTCATGACCGATCATCGCCTCAACTTCCACAGGAGAGAGCATTACCGCTTTGCAACTGAATTCATCCTTGAACTTCCTGTTGTCAACTTTTACATCCCCCGCGACAACGATCAATATTCCTCTGTTTTCAATTCTAAAGGAGAGAGATTTGGCAATATTGGCCTCTTCGGTATTCAGCGCTTCGGCAGCCAGCGCCACCGTCGCACTTGATGTCTCAAACTCTTGTATATCTCTATCTTTATTCCATTTTTTCAAATATTCGCGAGCTCTGTCAATGCTCATACATAGATTCCCCTATCAAATAGTCCGTTCATTCATTTGGATCAACCGCTTCCTTCCTTCATGATCCACCGCCACATATGTGTAGGATGCTTCCGTAACCATAAAAGGCGCGGTATCCTTACCGATTTTCATTTCCCGAAAAACTGGTTTCACCCAGACCTCCAGCCTGATGGTGACTGATGAGCTTCCTATCCTCGCCACTTTGCCGTAGCAACAGACCACATCACCCACTTTTACCGGTTTGATAAATTTCATGGCGTCTACCGCAATGGTAACAACGCGGCCGCCGCCGATTTCGATTGCCATCATGCCGCCGGCAATATCCATCTGCGACATAATCCATCCGCCGAATATATCGCCATTGGCATTTGTGTCACCAGGCATCGGAGATGTGCGGAGCAGCAGCTCTCCCTCCGGATTCGTACTGTTGTTAGTCATGGTAGCTCCTTACTTGCAGATTTCCTGATCCGGAACGGGCTATTTCGTTGTTTTCAGTAAACTGAACCGGCACATATCAATGCTACTTCATGGCTGCTGTTCCTGCCAACGGGCTTGTTGGATCATCTGCTTTTCGGTGTTTCTTCATTTTTTTGCTTATTAATTTTGCAATTCAAGAAACTTCTGTGGAGTTAATACTTGGATTTCTCCGATTCTCATGAAATCTGTGTCAAAGGTGATCAGGCAGGAACAACGGGTTTCAATGGCTGTTGACAGAATGATCGCGTCAGCGATAGCCAGTCCGTTAGCTTTTTTTAGGGCGGCTGTACGCAAAATCCATCCATTGCGAAATTCTACGATGGAAAACAGTGGGAGTGATTCTATGGATTTGACTATTCGTTCAGCTTCAACGGATTGATCGGCAGCGGTGAGAATGGCAGCAAGTTCCAAGATGGTAATAGTAGCAACAACGGATTTGATGCGTTTGGTGAAAAGTAGCTGAAAAAAAGCCGCACAGCTTTCCACCTTGTCCGGCTCGTTATTAAAAAAGCCGAGCAGCACATTGGTGTCAATGCAAACAGTCACAGACCGCGCCATTCGCTACGGATATTTTTCTGCATTTCAACTGAGTCTGTCCCTGAAAAATTATGGCTGATACCTCGCAGTGCAAGAAAACTTATTTCTGCTTTAGTTAACTGATTTCGTTTTGATGTTATTTTAGGGAGCAGCAGCTCTACCTCGGTATGTTCCGGCAGATCCACCGGTATTCGAGGCACGAATACACCATGTTCATACGTGGCAGCAATGGTCTGTGGCATTGTAAAATCCTCCCTTTTGATGAAGTTACTGTAACACAGAGGGCGGTGTGAGGCAAGCTTCCTTGTGCCACAAACCGCATCTCAAGCGGCATTTAGGCGCTATTTTGAAGCCAGAGACTTTCAGAGTTAAGCCGACGGTCATGTTCAGTTCTGGACTGCCATTCCCCTGCCACCAGCGGCGCAATCAACTGCTGGTAGTTAAGGATCCAGTTGAACATAACTACATCTCCACCCGTGTAACGACCCCCTGCAACTTAGCCGCCGGGAGTTTGTTGAACTGCACGAAGTTGGGAGTCAGCTTTTTGATAGTGGCAAAAATCTTCCAGATAGGATTCTTAGTCTCAATATCCTCGATACCGTAAAAGATGACCTTTTCTTTGATGCCATTGATTGAAAGCAATTTCTCGATATCCAGCACTTCCATGTATCCGGCATTTATCTCGAAGAACTCCAACCCGGTCCCCACTTCTTTATTGTGATGGCAGTCGACATCGAACGGCTCGTCGGTTCTGATGATAGAGATAAAGATGTTACGTTCGTAGATAATGTTGGAGCGGATCACGCAGTGGACTATGTAGGGAGGTATCATCTCCAGCCCCTTAAGGAAGAAGAGCGCAGTGCCCGGTATGTTTTTGCCCTTGGCGTAGATCTGTTCGTAGGAAAGCATGAAAATATCCTTATCGAGGGGGCGCAAGGCGCGGTACAGAGCCCGCTGGCCATTGGTCCATATCAAGATGGTGGCAAAGGGTATCGAGGCAAGGATGATCGACCAGTAGGCTCCATGCGGAAATTTGGAAAAAGTGGAGCTGAAGTAAACCAGGTCGAGCAGGGCAATCAGCACAACAATCGGTACCTTCCATTTTTTTGTGGTCTTGGAAAAGACCATGATCATCATGAGGGCCGTGATGGTCATTGAACCGGTGACCGCCATACCGTAGGCCGCCGCAAGGTTGCCGGATTTCTGGAAGAAGAACATCACAAAGATGACAGCGACCATCAAAATCCAGTTGATCGCGCCTATGTAGATCTGGGATTGAATCTGGCTTGACGTGTAATCAACCTTGAACAGCGGCATGAGGCGGGTGGTTATCCCCTGGTAAACTATTGAGAAAACACCGCTGATAATTGATTGTGATGCGATGATGGTGGCCATTATCGTAAGCAGCAGAAAGGGGATGTAGAGAAGTGAAGATTCACTCTGGAGCATGGCGAAGAGGATGTTTTTGGCTTCTGGGTTGCGCAGTATAAAGGCGCCTTGACCCAGGTAGTTAATATACAGGGCGGCAAACACGAAATACCAGGCTCTGATGATCGGTTTTTTTCCCAGGTGTCCCATATCAGCGTAGAGAGCTTCGCCGCCGGTGGAACAGAGGATGACCTCCGAAAGGACTATGTAGCCGGCAAAACCATTCTGGCGGAAGAACTCAAATGCGTGCCAGGGGTTTACCGCCGAGACGATATCTGGGGTACCGGCAATCGAGATTACTCCCGACAGCAGCAGAGAGGCGAAATAAACGACCATGATCGGCCCGAAGATGCGGGCCACCTTATCGGTGCCTCGTGACTGGAAGAAAAACAGGGTAAAGGCTATCAGAGCGGCAATGACCACCAGAACCGACTGTTTGGTGGCGGCTAGGGAAGGGATCAAAAGCAATCCTTCGACCGCTGAGAGGATCGAAATGGCCGGTGTGATGACTCCGTCACCCAGTAACAGCGAGACCCCAAGAAAGGAGAGAAAACCGGCAAAAGCCAGGATGCGCCCCTTTTTGAAGAGTTTGATGATGATCTCTCTGAGGACGATCTCGCCCCCCTGCCCCTTCTTGCCCAGGCTCATCGCCAACCAGGCATACTCGGCTGTCACCAGAATAGTCATGGTCCAGAAGATCAGCGAAAGTATGCCGTACACATTGGCAACTGTCGGCTTCGTCACGGCAAAGACCACCGTAAGAGTATATATCGGGCTGGTGCCGATGTCACCGAACACCAGGCCAAGAGCCTTAACGATGCCGCCCCAAAATGAGTCTTCATGTTTCTGGATCATTCTATCTACCTTGATCAAAAAGTAATGGCGACATTTCTGCCGCCCCCGCTTATACAACATTTATTTGTGTATTGCCACCAGAAGAGTTCTGCATCTCCACACTCGAACCCGCTGTCAATGTTGCGTTTCATGATGTCACCAAGCTTGATATAAAAGCGAAGTTATTCTATGCTGCGGCGCCTAAAGGGAATACAGCAATGATGGCGACTAATACGGATTACTCCGCTGCTTCTTATTTATTAATGCTCTGAGGAGTTGCTATGCAGTTACTTTGGGATATTTTCCTACTATACACAAGGGTGTCGCTCTTTTCATGGGGTGGCGGCCCCGCTTCACTTGCGCTGATGCAGCGGGAAACCACCTCGGCTCTATGGGTGCCGCCGGGAACAACGGAAGCGGTGCCGTGGGTGACACCTATGGAATTTTCCGATGCCGTTGCTTTGGGTAATGCCTTGCCGGGGCCGGTTGCTCCGCAGGTTTCGGCCTATATCGGCTACAAGATGGCCGGGGTGCCTGGCGCTATCGCAGCGGCAGCAGGCACGGTGCTTCCAACGACTTTATTGATGCTGGTGATGATTGTCTATTTTTTCAAGATCAAGGACAGCACTACCATACAGGCGATGCTCAAGGCTGTCAGGCCGGTTGTGGTCGGTCTGCTGCTCTGGACAGCTTACGATATGGCTTACAGTGTATTCGGGGTGAAAAAATTGGGTTTTTCCGCTGCTACCGTGGCTGGTTGGGATAAGCTGCTCTTTGTTCTGGCCACCTTCCTGCTGCTGACCATGAGCAAAATCAATCCGGCTTTTGTAATTTTTGGAGCTGCAGTACTGGGGGGAGTGGTCTACCGGTAGCTGGATACCGGTACATCCATCTAACCTTTAAAGGCAGGGATATCCTTCTCCATAATGTGCTGGATCAGCCAGTCCTGCAGAAATCCCCCGACAGACATACCCAAAGATTCTAAGGCATCCCGGTCATGATCGCACTCAAAAACACTTTTGCGATAGGCAGCGACTCGATCTTTCAAATCCTGATGAATCTCTTGATGTTGAACCAAGAAAGCATAGTTCCTCTGAGCCAACTGTTTCTCTTCACCATCAAAGTGAAAAATAGTATATTCCAAAACATCATCCAGAATGCTCGCCACTACGGAAGCACCCAATCCTTCACTACAGGCATCACCGAATATCTCAAACATGGAAAACAGTTTGTTATGTTCAGCATCAATATTCTCAACTCCGGTATTCCAATCTGAGTTCCACTTGAATGCCATTGCTCTATCCCCCCTCATTTCAACAATTTTTACTTCCCACCCCTACGGAATCTCCCCGATCCACTCAACCCCGGAATCCTTGTATTTCTCGTACTTCCTGATCATACCGTAACCTCACATCCCCACAAAGTTGAGATGGGAACTGCGCAAAGGCGATCTCCTATCGGCATGATTTCTTCGCCGTCATACAACACCACCCCCATTTTAAAACAGTCGCCGGCAGTTGAGGCCAGTCGCTTGAGTCCCCTCAGGTCACTTGACTTTATTGAGGCGGCAGCCTTAACCTCCACCCCTATTAACTGACCGCCTGCATTTTCGATAACTACATCAACCTCATATTGATCATGATCCCGATAGTAAAGCATCTGGTAATCACCATCGGCAGTTGTCGCATGTTTGCGAAGCTCTCCATATACGAAGGTTTCCAGGACGTTGCCGAACCGGCTTCGATCCTGCCTTGCCACGGCTGGCGAAAAATCAAGCAGGGTAGCAAGCAGCCCCGAATCAATAAACTGAAGCTTGGGGGTTTTTACCACCCGGTTCAGACGATTGGCTGAATAAACGTCAATTCGCCGGAGCAGAAACATCTGTTCAAACAGGCCAACATAGCGGGCTGCTGTCTTGTGGTCCAGCAGCAACTGGCCGCCCAACTGGCTATAGTTGCAGAGCTGCCCGGAAACCTGCGCCAACGCACGCAGAAAGCGAGGGAGTGAATCGAGACGGTCAACGCCAGCCAGGTCGCGCACATCCCGCTGGATAAGAGCATCAATATACTGCCGGGACCACGCTGTGCGACGTCGTGCCGTTGAGCGGGAAACAGATTCCGGATAACCTCCGCGCAGCACCGCTTCAACAAGTTCATCGCCTGTAAGCACCATACGAGGTTCAGGAAGGCGACCGCTGAAAACCGAGTCAAGCCAGTTGGCCGTGCCGCCATGCATCTCGCTTTGCGACAGGGGAAGCAATGACAGAGTTTCCATTCTACCCGCCAGAGAGTCTGTCACTGCCGGTAGCGTCATAAGATTTGCCGAACCGGTCAGCAAAAAGCGGCCAGGTCGCCGGTCTTCATCAATTGTTTTCTTAATGGCCAGCAACAACTGCGGCGCGCGCTGAATTTCATCAATGACCGCTCTGTCTTGGGCGCGAATCATCCCCACCGGATCTTCCACTGCAGCCAGTCGGGTTATTTCGTCATCAAGTGTAAGGTAGCGTATTCCGTGATTAGCTGCTATCCGACGGACCAATGTCGTTTTTCCAGCCTGACGCGGTCCGGAAATCATGACAACGGGTGTGTCTGTCAATGCTTCAACAACTCTCGGTTCAATATGTCTGGGATATACGGCTAAAGGAGTGTTCATAGCCAGGACATTCTATCGTGTAATTGGGAATGTATCAACACATAATTGGTAATGTATAGTCTTGCTATTGGGAATGCTATGCTCTCATCAATCCAGGCATCCAGTATTCCAATCTGAGTTCCACTTGAATGCCATTGCTCTATCCCCCCTCATTTCTACAATTTGCCTCACTCTGCATAATAGCCAGCAAGGTTTTTTACAGTATCATAAACCATGCTGCCGACCAAAACACTTTCGGGGCGTTCCTTTATGAAACTTCACGGTTAACATTCATACAACACCCTTCCGTCACTCATAGCATGGTGAACCACATGATTTTGGGAAGTTGCCAATTTTGCAATTTCCTCGGTTGAGTACACCAGAAAGTCAATGGGTATCCTCACATCGGGAAAGAGCATCCAGAGACGCGCCATCTCGGCACGGCGGCTGCGCTGTGCGTTGAATGGGTCATCTTCGATAATCAGAAAATCGAGGTCTGAATCGGGGCGGGCTGTTCCCTTCGCAAATGATCCGAACAGCACGACCTTGCGAGGGTTAACCTCTTTGACAATTTTTTCTGTCATCTCTTTGAGAAGTTCTTCAGTTACGGGCTGATTTTGCATGTAATTTAATCTCCTATCGTTCACATTTTCAAGTAAATGCATCGTGTTGCTATCTCCTCTTTTTGCTTTTGGATTGTTTATGAAAGGGAGCAGGTTTTGTTTTACTGTGGGTCGTGTTGACGATAAATAAGGTACTACACATCCTGGCGGCATATATCAAGAACCCGATGGCTGTGTGGCAAAGGGGTCGGAGGTATCATGTGTTTATTTAAGTAGGTATTTTTTCCTCAAATCCAATTGATATGATCAGGAAAGGACTTTCTTCTGATCTGGGTAATGTACTTCAAGACAACTGGGGCAGATTCCATGACTGAAGAGCGCTTCTGAGTGCTCCGTTATGTAAGTTTCAATCTGTTGCCAGGCGTTATCATCTTTGCGAATCTTTTTACAATACATGCAGACAGGAAGAATACCTTCCAGAAGTTTGACTTTTGACAAGGCTTCGCTTAACTCAATATTTTTTCTAACCAATTCGTCCCGATGTTGTATTAGGTCTAAGTTTGATGCCTCTGTTGCCTTTTGCGCCAGTAGCAGCTCATTGGTGCGTTCGGCAACTTTTGATTCCAAAGAAGAGTACGAAATCTGAAGCTGTTTACTCATTCTATTAAATTCGTAAGCCAATTCTTCGAGCTCGTCACCGGTTTTGACCGAAATATGGTGATCTAGAAAACCGCTGCCGATCAGTTTGGCACCATCCTGAAGGGATTTTATTGGCCGCATCATTCTACGCACTACAACAAGGCAAACTAACAGAGTAAACAACATGCCGATTACTATCAGCAAAGCACTGCGAATTACTTGGGTGTGTAAAGGGCGATAAGCTTCAGAGATTGGTTCTTCAACGAAGACTAACCAACCAAGTTGAGGTATCGTCCCAAAAGCGGTCAGCACCGGCTTGCCGTCAAGGCTGAGAGCTTGAACATTTTCATTGTTGTTGTGGGTAGCGTTATTGAGTGCGGCCTGAACCTGGGGCAAGACCGCCATTCTGGTATTTTTGAACACCAGTCCAATATCAGGATGGGCAATAAGGAGTCCTGAATTATCAACTGCATAGGCGTGTCCGGAACTGCCAACCTTAATTCTACTGATCCCGTCAAGCAGAAATTCAAGATAGACTTCAGCAACTGTGATCCCCGTCTCCTCGGGGCCAACGGCCATTGCGACCTTCATATAAGGGGCTCCGTCTCTAAAATAGATCGGACTGCGATAGGGGTGCCCTGATTTGGGTCGAAGGAATATATCGGAGGTGGAGTAATCATTGCCGCTGCGCAAGACGTCGGGAGCATTGCGGGATACTCTTAAATATTCTTTGCCCAGTGGATCAAGCAAATAGACTTCGCTAATCGCGGCGATGTGACGCAGGAACTGAATCTCCTGACAACGTTGCTCAAGTGCCGAGGCCCCTTGTTTTGAAACCGAAGTGGCCCCGATTCTCTGTTCGATGTCAAACAGGTACTGGCCAATCCTTGCTGCCGCAGCTTCCGCTTTTTCATGTTGGAGCCCAATGATAGCCCGTTTGTTTTCCTGATAGGAGAGATTGATGTTCAACAGGCCGCTCAACAGCAGGGCACAGCCTGTCAGCGTGCCGAAAGCCAGAAAATATTTTTTAAAGAGCGAGATTCTTATGGGCATGTTTGAAGTGTAGGACTCTTAATCAAATGGTTTGTCGTTCGGATTCTTAAAGAGACTGTTCATCGCCTCACTCATCGGAAAACCAAGGTTGCCCCCCTTGGGCGGGATAGGCGACATCAGCCATTTCCGGTATAAAACTTCTGCCTCGCCGGATTTCATTATCCGTGCGATTTCCTGATCTACCACTTTCTTGAAAGCAAGGTCGTCCTTTCGTATGACGCAGCCGTATGCTTCAAAGGATTGGGGGGTGCCGGTCACAATCCATTCTTCCGGCCGCCATGTGTCATTTAGAGTAGCGTAAAGGAGTACGTCGTCCATCATAAACGCATCAGCCTGGCCGGTCTGGAGTATCGATAACGGAGTTACTCCCCGGTCGAAGGATGATATTATATTGATGCGGGATTTATTTTCGCTGTTCATTTTTTGCAGTTTTTTTTCAGAGGTTGATTTAGCGAAAGTCACAACATTCTTTCCGGTCAAGTCGCGGAAGTCGCGGATGCCAGAGTCTTTTCGCGTTAGGAGCCGTGAACCGGCAATGAATATTGTGTTGGAAAAGGCCACAATCTTCTGCCGTTCTGTCGTGTTGGTGGTAGCGCCACAGGTAATGTCCACAGTGCCGTTTTGTATGACCGCAAAACGGGTCTGCGTCGTGAATGGTACTGGCTTAATCTGTAGCTTCTGTAATTTCAGCTCGCGCTTCACGGCGTCGGCAATCTTAAGCGTTATGTCGTATGAGTACCCCATTATCTTCCCGTCACTTGTAATAAAGGTAAAGGGGGGTGTGGACTCGTGGTATCCGATCGCAATTGTGCCACTGTCGGATATTTTGCGCATGGTCCCGGATAATTCACCGGCGGCAGTAGCGACGTGAAAGGACGTAGTCAGAAAGACCAAGGATGCAATCAGGAGGAATATAGTACACTTAATCATCACGCATCTCGAAAGCATGGGATTTTATTACAAACGGCAAATGAAAAACTCCGGTCAATAAGGGCTTAATCAGGATAACTCTGTTGACGATTCTTTGTAAAGACTTTTCGGTTGATCATTAAGTTGTCTCTGATTTGCTATCCAACACTTCTCTCACCTTGGTTGCCAGAGCAGCCAGCGAGAACGGCTTCTGGATAAAATTTACTCCCTCATCAAGTACCCCGTGTTGTGCAATAGCGTCGGCCGTGTATCCTGACATAAAGAGTTTCTTGAGTTGAGGGTATAGGGACAGCAGTTTTTGGGCCAGATCTTTGCCATTCATTTCGGGCATTATCACGTCTGTAATGAGCAAACTGATCTCGCCAGCGTTTTCTTTAGCCAAGCGAATAGCTTCCTGGTGAGTGTTTGCAGATAATACCGTGTATCCCTGTTTACTAAGCAGGGTCGAAGCCATATTCAGGATAGCCAATTCATCTTCCACTATTAAGATTGTCTCCAAGCCAACTGGGGCAGACATCACCAAGTTATCCTTATTATTCTGCACAGATTGCCCCACGTACCGGGGCAAATAGATCGTAAATGTTGTACCTGTTCCAGGTTCGCTATCGACGTTAATAAAGCCCTGGTTCTGTTTAACAATGCCAAATACCGTTGCAAGCCCAAGGCCGGTACCTTTGCCAGCTTCCTTGGTCGTGAAGAACGGCTCGAAGATTCGATCCATCGTTTCTTTGTTCATACCGCAGCCGTTATCGCTGACAGCAAGCCACACATATTCACCAGGTAAGACATCAACGTGCCTGGCGCAATACACTTCGTCAATAATGCTGTTTCCTGTTTCAATGATGATCTTACCGTCTCTGCTAATGGAGTCACGCGCATTTACACACAGGTTGGCAAGAATCTGGTCAACCTGCGACGGATCGAACTTGAGTAACCAAAGGTTTGGTTCAGGTTGCCATGTGAGATGGATGTCTTCTCCGATGAGTCGGCTCAGCATCTTTAGCATGCCCGTTACGGTCTCGTTCAGGTCGAGCACCTTGGGAACTATGGTCTGTTTGCGTGCAAAGGCGAGTAATTGCCTGGTAAGGTCAGCCGACTGTTCGGCTGCCTTTCGAATTTCTTCCAGGAAATGCCGTTGCTTAGCTGGATCTGACTCAGCGGAAGCCAGATACGTACATCCAAGAATGACGCTCAGCTTGTTGTTGAAGTCATGTGCGACACCGCCAGCCAAGCTTCCCACCGACTCCATCTTTTGGGCTTGGTGGAGTTGGGATTCAAGTTTATCCCTCTCTTCTTCACCCCGTTTGCTTTCGACATGTTTCCAGACTGAATTCATAAGCAGTGTAAGCTGAAGAACGTTCTCTTCGTCGTAGTCGCTTGCTTTGTTGGCAACGCCTACTACCGCAACAATTTTGTCATTACTAAATATCGGAACAGTCATGAATCTGGTTAGATGGACGTGACCTCGAGGATATCCTTTTTTGAGAGAATTTTCGGCTGTGAAGTCATTTACGATAATCGGTTTGCGTTGACGGACAGCTTCTCCCCAAATACCGGTTTTATCAAGATGATAAATTGTCTGATATTCTAATACGGTACATTCAATCATGACTTCTTTGGACCAGGAGTTCAGCTCGAATTCCTGTCGTTCTTCATGGTAAAAATAGATGTAGCCAATCGTGCTGTCAGTAAGCTTCACGGCTTCATTTAGTGCGTTATCGAGGAACTCCCGGATTGTTTTGGCAGGGAATTGAAGAATCTCTACGAGGCTTTTAAGTCGTGTCTCATTTCGGAGAAGTTTTGCTTCCGTCTCTTTTTTAGTGGTGATGTCACGGCCAATACCGATTGTACCGATGATGGCACCTTTTTCATCGAATAACGGCACTTTGCTTGTCAGAAGGTAGCGAGTTTCTCCGGACTGCTCCCAAAGTTCCTCAGACTCGAATTGTTGTCCGGTCATCACAACTGACTGGTCATCTGCTCGATATTTTGCCGCCAACTCCGGCCTGTAGAAATCCTCATCCCGGCGGCCTTTAATTGTCTCAAGCGTAACTCCATGCACTTTGGCGTAATTGCTATTGCAGGAGAGATAATTGCCGTTGGTATCTTTCTGCCAGATCATATCGGG
Organism: uncultured Geobacteraceae bacterium; assembly: GCA_903845365.1. Lineage (GTDB taxonomy): Bacteria > Desulfobacterota > Desulfuromonadia > Geobacterales > Pseudopelobacteraceae > JACRCG01. The sequence continues at coordinate 25,915 of CAIMXI010000177.1, forward strand.
CATTTGTTCAATAAGAGTACGATATCTTCCTTCACTGACCCGCAGGAAAGACTCTGCCTGTTTGCGGTGGTATATACTGACGACGAGTGCAGCGATTACAGAAATCAAGATTATGAAAGCAATGAGGGTGGCGATGACGAGTTGTCGGTATTGCTCAAAAATGGATGGACTCTTGTACATCACGATACTGTCGGCGGGTAAGTTGTCTTTCGTAATGTTCCATCTCGCCATCTGCCGGAAGTCGAACATAAAGTGGTTGATACTTTCCTTCACTACAGGGATCTGGGAGGGTGAAGTTACGTTCAGGATCTTAATAGCAATTTGTGCGGCTTTTTCCCCCTGGAAGAGTGCGCTGTTGAGCTTACCACCCACCGTTCCGAGTCCAAAGATTAAACTGTAGGGCGAGTAGATCGGGCGGCGGCTTTCCCTGGAGAGGATCGGAATAATGTCTGTTTGGTCGAGAAAGCCGTTCTTATCCCTGAAAAAATCCCCATAGTAGACGATGGAGTCATCATCAAGTTTCGACAGTCGGCTGCGCAGCTCTTCAAGCGTTATCCCTGTTCCGTTTTCATCGAGAAAGTCAAACTTTATGCGACCTTCATAGAGCTTGGCCAGCTCTTTCAGGATGAGACGGTTGCCGATGCCGTTTGTCGTCGTATCGGTAATGACAGCAAGTTTTTTTGTTCCAGGATGAAGGGCAAGCGCAGCATCTATGGTTTCTTTACGATCCAGAACCTCCATCACCCCCGTTATAACCTTGCTGGCGGCTATTTTGCCCTCGTCCACAGGATTGTTGACTCCACAGAAGACGACTGGCACCCGGGGAAAGATGGCTTCATGACGATCGAGCATGAATCGCAGCGCATCATCATCAACGGTGATAACGACATGAGGTTGAAGGCTACGATATTTCTCCGTTAAATGTTGCTGTATGGAGGCGAGTTGCTCTTTGTCAAGCTGTTTCGGAAAACGCTTGGTATCCATGTATTCGACATAGAATTCAGCATTCTGATCGGATTTATCAAAGACCTTGTGGATTCCCTTCATAATGTCATCTGTCCAGGCAAAATCGGCATGGTAGGAATGAAGGACTACAATCCGTTGCGGGGCTCGAACTGCGGCATCTGCCGTTAACGAACAGACATAAAGCAGTAAAATAACCAGCGTAAAGAGAGTCACTTGTAACTTAATCGAGCGAATCGGAAAAAAATCAAAGTTCATACTGTTTCCTTTGCGGTGCGACCACAGACGTCATTATATTCTATTTGCAACCTACGGGCGGGATCAGGATACCCACATAGTGCTGTAGACGCGGTTTCTGCCGCCGGCCTTGGCAGCATAAAGCTGTTCGTCGGCCAGAGCTACTACTTGCAATGCCGATCTGCCAGGCACACAGCGGACAGTGGCCACTCCGAGGCTGGCGGTAACGTGATCTGCAACTGTTGATTTGCAGTGCGGAATTGCCAGGCTGCCGATGCCCTGGCGAATCTTCTCCGCTATTGCAACTGCGGCATCATGGTCGGTCATCGGCAGCAGACAGACAAATTCCTCGCCGCCATAGCGGGCCGCGAGGTCTGTGGATCGTACAATTGTTTCACTGATTTTGCGTCCCACTTTCCGGAGGCAATCGTCGCCACCGATGTGTCCGTAGCTGTCGTTATAGAGTTTAAAGTGGTCAATATCGAGCATGATCAACGACAGTTCAGCACCGGAGCGCGTGTTTCTGGCGTATTCATGTTCAAGCATTTCGTCGAAGCGGCGGCGGTTTGCCAGCCCGGTCAGGCCGTCAGTGGTAGCCAGCCTGGTCAACTGATCCTGTGCTTGTTTCAGCGCAATATGATTCTTGACTCTGGCTTTTACTGCCGCCGGGCTGATCGGCTTGGTGACATAATCAACCGCCCCATATTCAAGCCCTCTGGTTTCTGCTGTCACATCGCCCAGACCTGTAATGAAGATGACCGGGATGTCGCTCGTCAGCGGATCCGCTTTGAGGCGCCTGCAGACTTCATAGCCGTCTATTCCGGGCATCATGACGTCAAGCAGGATAACATCCGGCATACTGGTGACTGCTGCCTCCAGACCGGCCATCCCCTCGCTGGCGGACAGTACTTCATAGGCAGTACCAAAGATATCAGCCAGCAGTTCTATGTTCGACGACTCATCGTCAATCACCAGAATGCGCGGCCTCGGTGCCACTGACATGGATGTGGCAGAGATTAAACCGGGCTGCGGAGTAACCACCGTCGTCCCGCCCAGAGATGAGGCGGCAACTATGGCAGGGATAAGTTCCCTCTCCAAAGTGTCGATCAGTTGATGCATTTCTGCCGTCTCCCCGGTGCGAAAAGCATGCTCAACGGCAGCAGCGGCGGCAGAAAGCTCTCTTGCCTCCAGCGTGGCTGTGGTGCTCTTCAGAGTATGCGCCAACCGTTCAGCATCCTCGCCCTTCCCTTCCTCCACTAACTTACGCAGTTCGGCTGCCGCATTGCTGAATTTGTCGCGGAAACCGAGTATCATTTTACGCAGCAGTTTCGGCTTGCCATTGGTCCATACCAGAGCCGCCTGGATATTGAATGGGGGAAGTTGCTCTGGAAGACCGTCTACTGGTACGGCTGCCTCCGTCGGCTGAACCGGAGTTTCAGGGGATGGCGCCGGCTTCACCGGCATCCAGCGCAAAAGGGTTTCCGTCAGCTTGTCGGGCGCAATCGGCTTGGTGATATGGTCGTTCATACCGGCTTCCAGGCTGCGTTCGCGGTCACCGCTCATGGCATGGGCGGTCATTGCAATAATCGGCAGGCTGCGAAAGCGGCCATCGTTGCGAATAAGCCGTGTTGCAGTCAATCCGTCCATAACCGGCATCTGTATATCCATCAGCACCAGATCGAAGTTTTCGATTGCGATACGATCCACCGCCTCACGACCGTTATTCGCAATCGTAACTGAGAGGCCGAGATCCGTCATCAATTCAGTCGCCAACTCGCAGTTGATCTCGTTGTCTTCGACCAGGAGAATCTTCCGACCGGCAAGTTCGGCGGAATCATGCATTGATGCGGCTTGACACGGCTCACAGTCAGGGCGTGGCCGTTCCTTGCCAAAAACTTCGGCGATGCAGAAGTCTGCCGTAAAAGTGAAGGTGCTCCCCTTGCCCGGCTCACTCTCCACGCGGATCTCTCCCCCCATCAATTCACAGAGCTGCCTGCTGATGGAGAGACCCAGGCCGGTTCCGCCGTATTTGCGGGTGATCGATGTGTCTGCCTGGCTGAAAGACTGAAACAGGTTGGCAACCTGCTCCGGAGTCATGCCGATTCCGGTGTCACTGACAGTAAACATCAGCCTGCCAGCCACATCATGTTGTGCCACCTTTACGACGATCTCCCCATGTTCTGTGAATTTAATGGCGTTATTTACCAGATTGATCAGGATCTGTCCAAGCCTCAGCGGATCACCGATAAGGTTGTGCGGCAGATTCTGCGCCACTGAGAATACGATTTCAAGACCCTTCTCCTCAGCCTTGTGGCAGACGATGTCGGCCAGACTGCTCATCACCTTGTCAAGTGAGAACTGGATCTGCTCCAGCTCCAGCTTGCCTGCTTCAATCTTGGAGAAGTCCAGTATGTCGTTGATGATGCTGAGCAGAGAGTGGGCGGCATTGTCGATCTTGGTCAGATAGTTCTGCTGTTTTGGCGTCGGATCGGCCTGCCTGGCCAGGTGGGTCATGCCGATGATTGCGTTCATCGGTGTGCGGATCTCGTGACTCATATTGGCCAGGAAGTCGGCCTTGGCCCTGGTGGCCGCTTCGGCTGCCTCCTTTGCCAGTAGCAATTCTATCTCTGTTTTTTTGCGCTCGGTTATATCCCTTACAATCTTTGATGCTCCTACGATGGTTCCGACCTTGTCTCTGATCGGGGAAATGTTAACTGAAACGTGGAAGATCTCGCCGTTCTTCCTCTTACGCAGAGTTTCAAAATGCTCTATCTGCTCGCCACGCCTGATTTTAACGAGTATTTCCTGCTCTTCATGTTCACGTCCCGGCGGGAAGAGTATTGTCATTGAACGCCCGATTATCTCTTCCGGAGAATAACCGAACATACTTGCGGCCGCCGGGTTCCAGCTCGTAACGATCCCATCCAGATTCTTGCTCATGATTGCATCGGTTGAAGATTCTATTATCGCTTCGAAACGGGATCTGATGGACTCAATTTTCTTGCGCTCAGTGATGTTTCGGAGCAGACCGACGAAACACCGCTCACCTTTGAAGCTGACTTCAGTAACAGTCAATTCAATGGGAAAGCGTCTGCCCCCCTTGGTTAGCCCCTCCATCTCGCGACCGACGCCGATGACATTGCTTCCGGTTTTCGCATTATAACGGGCAAGATAGCCGTCATGATTGCCACTGTCAGGTTCCGGCATAAGTATCCTGACGTTTTGCCCGATCACTTCAGACTCATCGTACTCGAACATCTGCAGCATGGCCGGGTTTACGTAGGTAATGTATCCCCTGGAATCAATGTTGATGATCCCCTCAGATAAGTTCTGCAGGATACCTCTACGACTTTCTTCTGCATCTCTTAGTATATTCTCCGCATGCTTGATCTGTGTTACGTCGTTTACCAGAGCGAAGAAACCACTAACTACACCCTGCGGATCAATGTCCGGAACATAGTTGGCCAGAACATAGCCAATGCTGCCGTCTGTTTTGGTCAGGGTACGCTCGAAATGCTGCGGCTGACCAGTCTGTGCACCCCTTATGTAGGGTTCGTTCAATGCAAACAGGTGATCTCCCAGGAGATCAATCATCTTTTTCCCAACCACCTCTTCAGGCTTTTTGCCGAACCATTCCAGATAGCCCCTGTTTGCAAAACGGCACCGCAAATCTTTGTCCCAATATGCAACCAGGCCTGGTGAGGCATCAGTAATCCCAATAAGGAACCGTTGGCTTTCCAGCAGGTATCTTAAAGCCAATTCGCTTTCGACGCAGTTGGCGAGATCGCGCAGGATTCTTTGATCTGCTGAGTCAAGTTTACGAGGGTTAGGATCGATTATGCACAAGGTGCCGATGCGGGCTCCACTTGGTGCATGCAGCGGAGCGCCTGCATAAAAGCGGATGAACGGCGGACCGGTTACCAGTGGGTTGTCAGCAAAATCGGGGTTCCCGGCTGCGTCGTTGATTATGAATATCTCTTCGGAAAGTATGGCGTGGCCGCAGAACGAGATATTTCTGGGCGTCTCCGAAGCATCCAGCCCCTGGCAGGACTTGAACCACTGGCGGTTTTCATCCACCAGGCTCACAAGAGCTATGGCAACGCCAAAATGAGCCTTGGCGACGCGGGTGACACGGTCAAAGCGTTCCTCGGCCTCGGTATCCAGAATGTCGAGGGTGTGCAGAGAAGCAAGGCGTGACGCCTCATTGGCGGGTATCAGTGGTTCTTTCATTATACTTTATCCCCCTAAATGAATAAAGAATCAGGCTGAAACAGTCATTAATAGCTGGGCGACAATATAACGAATTGGCCTTTTAACCGCCACACATAAAATATTTTGTCGCAAAGATACCAGTAGACAGCGCTGTGATCATGCTTGATATAGACCACTTTAAACTGTATAACGACCGTTACAGGCACATCGGTGGCGACGATTGCCTCCGGAAAGTCGGACAAACCATCAACGCTATGATTGTACGCTCCTCAGACCTTCTGTATGTACAGTGGTGGGTGAACGAACTAAACCGACGTTGCGGCTTTCCCGTGCGCCGGTTTTTTTTATAAGAGCAGAAATGAAAGGAATCAAAATGGAAGAAAACATAACGGCGAGCCGGATTGACAAAGCCTGTCTCGGGGAAACTGCTTGAAGAGACCATACGAAGAGTCATGAATAGTTAAAAAGGACATCTATCATGCGTGGAGAAGTAATCATGAATAATATAAACACTAACAGTACCGACCCCGCCATCGGCATCTCGCTGCGTTCGCGGTTCTCTTCAGTCATTCTGCCGCTTGCGACGCTTGTGGTGGCGCTGAGCATTACACTCCTCATGTGGAGAGCCTACGACAATAGCCTGAAGGCCCGATTGGAAACGGTGTACCAGGATAAAACTGCCAGAATCTCCGGCAGCATAATCGATAGGATGCGTGATCACGAACAGGTGCTGCGGGGGGCGACCGGCCTTTTCGGTGTCAAGGAGGATGTTTCCCGCGCCGACTGGTTCCATTACGTGGCAGCGTTGCAGCTTGAGAAAAATCATCCCGGTATTCTCGGTATCGGCTTTTCCAAATGGCTTACGCCAGCGGAGAAAGATGCCAATATCCGCGAGATCCGCACCGAGGGTTTTCCGGAATATTCAATCCGCCCCGAGGGGGAACGATCGGTCTACACCTCAATAATCTATCTTGAACCGTTTGACTGGCGCAATCAGCGGGCCTTTGGCTATGACATGTATAGCGAACCGCTGCGCCGGGCAGCCATGGACAAGGCACGCGATGAGAACATCGCAACAATTGCCGCAAAAATAATCCTCGTTCAGGAGACCGACACTGACAAACAGAGCGGCATGTTGATGTATATGCCGGTCTATCGTAAGGGAATGCTGTTGGACAGTGTGGAACGTCGGCGTTCGGCGTTCATCGGCTTTGTGTACAGCCCCATCAGGATGAATGATTTTGTCGGCGGCACTCTTGAAAAACTTCCGCGCGACATCGCCTTCGATATCAGCATCATCGGTAATCAGACATCAGACAGCTTGATGTTCAATTCCGTTCGGGCGCAAAAGCTGACTCTGCCTGAAAGATACCAGGCAGCAATTACCTCGTCAACGACGGTACAAGCCTACGGCAGCGCCTGGAAATTCTCCTTCAAAACACTCCCCGATTTTAACAAGGAAATTAACCGGGGGAAATCGTATCTGATACTTGCCGCCGGTATTCTCATCAGCACCCTCTTCTCCTGCCTGATTTTTTTGATACTTAAAACCAGAAACCAGGCGATAAAGTTAGCGAATGAAATGATCTCAAGCCTGAACAATCGCCTTTCCCTCGCGGCTGACTCGGCTCAGATAGGTGTCTGGGACTGGCTGATACCGGAGAACCAGCTCATCTGGGATAAGTGGATGTATGTCTTGTATGGCGTGAGGGAAGAAGATTTTTCCAGTTCATATCAGGCATGGCAGAATGGACTGCACCGGGACGACAAGGCACGCGGCGACGAGGAAATAAGCCTGGCGCTAAGAGGAGAACGGGAGTTTAACACGGAATTTCGGGTTGTATGGCCGTCGGGTGAAGTCCGGCATATCAAGGCCAATGCGCTTGTGCTACGTGATGCCGTGGGGATACCGTTCAGAATGATCGGGGTAAATTACGATATCACCGAGCGAAAACGTTCTGAGGAGCTGGTTCATGAACAGGCGGTTCTGCTGGAGCTTGAAGTGGCGGAGCGGCAGATGGCACAGGAAGCGCTTTCCGTCAAACAGATGCAACTGGAAGCCCTCAATAACTCTCTGCAGGAGCGAGTATCCGAGGCGTTGGCAGAACTGCGCCAGAGGGATCAGATGTTGATCTCGCAGAGCAGGCAGGCCGCCATGGGTGAGATGATCGGCAACATCGCCCACCAGTGGCGGCAGCCGCTGAACGCTCTGTCAATGCTGTTGGCCAATATCCAGATGGCGTATATGTACAACGAAATTACCGCCGACTTTATGAAAGGTGTCATTGATAAGGGTAATCAACTGATCCAGAAGATGTCCACCACCATCAATGATTTCCGTAATTTTTTCCTGCCGGACAAAGAGTCGGTATCATTTTCGGCAAACAGTCAGATCAATCACGCCCTGTCGCTGGTGGAAGCGGGATTGAACAGCCAGAACATCCAAATTCATCTGGAAGCCGAATGTGAAATGCC
>CAIMXI010000178.1 GCA_903845365.1 uncultured Geobacteraceae bacterium
GCCACACTGAAATCGGTCACCTCATACGGAACAGAATAATACGGAACAGAACAGGATGATCACCTACAAACAATTCTTGCCAAGCGCTATTATACGACTTAGGCTCATTTTATGAAGATCAAAAAACTTGAACATCGAGTATAAAACACTTTCCGGCAAGAAATGCCGCTTCATACGGAATCGGTTTTCTTTGGAAAAAATCCATTGGCAGAGCATCCTCCAATTCCTCAATACGCTGGAATCCGACTGAAACTTCCGCATAGATAATCGGATTAATGATTAATGTACAACTATCAGCCACTATGTGAAGTTGTGTGGATGACCACTCGTACCAGTTTTTGTCTTCCTCCAGCAGATCAAGCAACACGTTACTATCGACAAGAACACCAGGCGTATTCAATCTTCACCTCTGGTAAACGCCATTATTTCGTCAGTCGTCATCCGTACTGTCGCACGTCCACGGAGCGTTTCCACCAGCTTTGCCCCCCTGCTGGTTTTTCCCGTAACCGTGCGTAAAAAAACAGTGTTGCCTTCCACCACAAATTCAACCTCGCTCTGGGGAAATATCCCAAGTTTCTTTCGAATAGTTCCCGGTATAGTTACCTGTCCTTTACTGGTTACACGCATGATTTCGGTTCTCCTTTCGAAAAGTATTACTTTCTAAAGTATTACATTGAAGGCTGAGCATGTCAATCACATATTTAAGTGTCAGTTTAATAATTAAAGCCACGCTAAAAGCCTGAGAATTCAGGCTTTTTTTATTGACGGACGGTGCCGATTTAATCTATATACAGAACGTTATATTATTACAAAGGAGGTTCAGCCATGCATCTTGTTGACCAGATTAAAGAAAAAGCCAGAAAGAACCTGCAGACAGTGGTATTGCCCGAAAGTTACGATGAGCGGATGCTGTTTGCTGCTGAAAAAATCGTTGCTGAAGGTCTGGCAAAAATTGTCATTCTTGGTGACCCAGCTAAAATCCAGGCTGAAGCCACTGCAAAGGGGGTCAATTTGACCGGAGTTGAGCTGCTGAATCCTGCAACATCGCCAAAGCTTGACGGATATGTGGCCGATCTGGTTGAACTGCGTAAGAGCAGGGGACTAACCGCTGATGAAGCAAAAAAACTCCTGACGGCTGACGATAACCTCTACTATGCCGGCATGATGGTCAGAAGCGGCGACGCTGGCGGTGAAGTCGCCGGAGCAACCGGAACAACCGGAAACGTACTCAAGGCTGCTTTTCAGACGGTGGGCCCGGCGAAAGGGATCAAGACCGTTTCGTCATTCTTTCTGATGATTACCAATAATCCGAACTTTGGTGAAAACGGTATAGTCCTGTTTGCCGATTGCGCAGTCAATCCTAATCCCGATGCCCAGTCGCTTGCCGAAATAGCTGTCGCAACTGCCGGAAACTGCAAGGCGTTTCTCGATGTCGATGCTCGTGTCGCCATGCTGTCGTTCTCAACCAAGGGGAGCGCCAGCCACTCCGATTGCGACAAAGTGCTGAAGGCACTGGCAATAGCCAAACAACTTAAGCCGGATATGCAGATAGACGGTGAACTGCAAGCCGATGCCGCCCTCCTGCCCAGCGTGGGAAACAAGAAAGCTCCCGGCAGCGCCGTTGCTGGTAAAGCCAACGTGTTAATCTTCCCTGATCTAGATGCCGCGAATATTTCCTACAAACTGGTGGAGCGTGTCGCCGGAGCCGAAGCGGTCGGGCCGATTATACAGGGACTTGCCAAGCCGGTTAACGATCTTTCGCGCGGCTGTTCGGTCGATGATATCGTCAACGTGGTTGCGATCACGGCGGTGCAAGCCGCACAAGGGTAAACAGGTTTACAGATCCCCGGTTATCTCCTGCAACAGGTAGAGTTTGGTATTTACCTTCCGAACGCACTCCACTACCTTCCGCAGATTTTCCTCATCAAGCCCGCACTCCTCCTCAATCCCCTGAAACCAGGGAAATCCTTTGGGGAGGGGTGCCAGGGTGCCGTCACGGAGAAGCAGCACGTCCACCATGTCGTTTACCCGCCCCTTCGCCTCCCATGGATCACGATAATTGAACTGTCGGGCTATCACATTCATCCCCATGCCGTTTGGAAAAATTGCTTTTACTTCAAAGGAAAATTCTCGCGGGGCACTATAGCTGTCGCTCCGTCCGGAGCGGATCATCACATCTGCTCCGGCTTCTTGTAGAATTGCCCCGACCGATTCTGCGGTCATCGCTTGATACGTCTCCATAATCAGATCTCCATGCGTAATTCGACACCCCATGGTGCCGGTTTTTCACCTGCGACGGTCAGCACCCAGAGTGTGGGAAACTCCATCGCCTCGGGTGTCGGGCCTATTCCGTCGGTAAGGTAGATTACTGCAGCAGGGAGCGGCTGCATGCTTTTTGCGTAGTCGAATACCGGCCTCAGATCGGTAAAACCGCCACCGTCATAGCGCTCGACAATGCCGGGAGCACCGCTGAACGTCAGTATTCTCTGGATGCGGCTGTTGGCGTACAGCACGGTGATGGCGGAGTCTCGACCCCGGGCGATATGGAGCAGTTCCTGGGCAAAAGCTTCACGTAGCCCTGCTGAGTTGGTTGAATCGCTGACGTCAATCCCTACAAGCAGATTGAGCCGTCGCCGTTTCCTGATGCCGGGAGTCATGTGTTCAAAACGGCGATGTTCCCGCATCCATGAGCTTCTTCGTCCTGTACGGCCGGCGTTGGCAACAAATTGGCGGAGAATCTGCCGCCAGGGTAGGGGAGACGGGCGAAGCAGGGCGTCGACAACGCTCTGGAGCTCTGCCGGAGTTTCACCATCGCTCCCCCTCAGGCTCTCCCGGGTAATCGCCCGGATCGTCTCCTCTGCCAGAGCTAGTGGCGTACTATCGGCATCATGCCACAGTTCGTGACTGTCAAGTGTCGTCGCAAAATCGCTGCTGCGCCCCTCACCCTCTGCCCCACGCTCAGACTTTTCCGCATCTCCAAAACCGCTGCCGTCAAGATTACCGGTGTCAAATGGGTGAAAGAGTTGTTGATAATACTCCTCTGCTGCCAGTCCATCCGCAGTGTCGTACTGTTGCGGGAGGAGCGCATTAGCTGGAAGGTTGGCAATGCCCGGGTTTATAGCGAGGTCGCAGGAAACATCCCAGTCATGCTGATTGCGTCCCTTGCGGCGGAGCGGATGGAGGTGCAGCAGATGTTTGACCAGATGCTCCAGCAGAGCTTGCTGTTGAGGTGGCATCAGAGCAGCGAACGGGGCGGGATCAACTGTCAGGACAGGGATGCCGTTGCGCACCGTTACTCCGGCTTCTTTCCCCTCCATCTGGCGCTGTTCGCGGCGCAGATTGAGAATAAAATGCCCGTAAAACGGGCGCTCCCGTAGCAGGCGTACGACGGCGTTTTCAAGCGGAGTGCCGTTCATGCCTCGCGGGAAATGGTCTGTATGGCGTCAAAAATAACTGCGTCGTATCTGTCTTTGGCAATGCCTAGAGCGACCTCCGGGATTTTAAGCAGCGACTTGACAAAACCGAAGCGAAGATCGCGTGGCAGCACGGCGATGTAGGCGACCAGATTGACTTCCTGATCGTCGCTGAGTGTTGGTGCCGCCTGCAGCGTGGCGACAAGATCGTTGATTGTCGCCGCCTGGACATCATCGCGCTGCTGCTCTGCCTGCCCGGCAACGAGTGCCCAGTCGCCTAGAATCTGTCCGGCAGCAAGAGGCCGCCCCTTGCTGTCAGCCAGCCAGCGCATGAAGGTGATGGCGGCCTCCTTGCCGATGATGCCGGCGTAGACTTCCATTTCAAGGTCACCCGGAAAGCGGCACTGTTGGCGCAGGATACTGACCATTTCCCAGCCCCGTTCGGTTGGTTCCACCTGCAGCTCCATCGGCGCCCCCTGACGAGCCAGCATCCCGGAGTTACCCGCCAGAAACCGACGTACGTCGCCGGATAGTTCACGCCTGGCTGCATAGTTGGCCCAGCAGTGGTAATCGGTCTCAACGAACAGCATCACCATACGGTCGATCAGGGCGCGGTCGAGTGTGGCGACCTGGTATGTGCCGTCCGGGGGATTGATACTGACGACAACCTTATGGCGTTTGGAGAGATGATGGGTATGCAGTGAGCGGAACATCCCCTCCACTGGTGGCTCCACAAATTGAAAGATTGCCTGCAGGGTGTCTTCCTGCTGAGCCCGGTTCAGTTCATCGCAGTGGACCACGGTCGGTGCAGCGTCATCACCCGGCCACCACGACGGTCGTGACCAGTGCATGACCTCACCGTCACGAAACGGGATGCCGACCAGATCGCCAACCTCCATCTGCCCCAGACGCAACGATACATAGTCTCGATTAATCTCCCGGCACGCCTGAATAATACCGGCACTCTTGCCAACACCGCGATGTCCGACCACGCAAGGGGTCAGGTCGGTTTTAGTGATGATTTCCTTGATGACGGTTTTCATCTGTTCGATGTTCATAGTACCTCACATATACCGGAGCGGATCGCTTAACCCCGCCTCGGCGAAACCCTTCAACCGCAAACGGCAGGAATCACATCTGCCGCAGGAAAGCCCCTCCTCGGTCGGATCGTAGCAGGAATGGGTCAGCGCATAATCCACCCCCAACTCAACACCGCGCCGGATGATATCCGCTTTGCTCATGCTGATCAGCGGTGCGTGGATTTTAAGCGGCGCAACTCCCTCCACTCCGGCTCTGGTGGCCAGATTGGCCATTTTTTCGTACGCCTCTATGTATTCCGGACGACAATCCGGATAGCCGGAGTAATCAAGCGCGTTTACGCCGATATAGATATCTGACGAACCCAGGACCTCGGCCCAACCGAGCGCAAACGAGAGGAAAATGGTGTTACGTGCCGGTACGTAGGTCACCGGTATTTCATCGCCAACGCCATCTTTCGGCACATCAATATCTGCCGTCAGGGCGCTTCCCCCCATGAGTCGCAGATCAAACTCAACCACCAGATGCTCAACTGCGCCTATCAGTTTGGCATTCTGCCGGGCCACTGACAGTTCAACAATGTGGCGCTGTCCATATGAAAAACTGATGGCGTATGGGGCAAAACCTTCAGCTCTGGCGATTGCCATGCAGGTGGTGGAATCAAGGCCGCTGCTGTATAACACTACTGCTTTTTGTTGCATGATGCGGGTCTCCCGAGAAGTGTTCCGAGTTTTTGGATTGCAATTTTACGCGTATTAAGTACAATAAGTCCACTTTTCTCATGGAATTCCGCCTGGGAAAAGAAAAAATCATCCCATCGATGAGGTCTGCCGGATTGCGGACTTTTTTCATTTGAGGCGACATGAGACTTAAAGAGGAACAGATCCGAGGCCTGGCCGAAAAAGTTTACAACGATCTGGTGGCTGAAAACCTGATAACGCCGCGTGGCGAACGGGGAGCTGTTGTTACCGGGATTGCCGGTGTTATATCCAGAAACTTTGCCGCCGAGCAGAAGCTTGAGCGGGATGCGGAAAAGCTCCTTGATGAAACGCTTGACGCAATGGGGAGCGGCGCCGCCCAGATTGACCGCCGCCGCATGCTGAAGATGGTTAAGGATAAGTTGGCGAAGGAACGAAAAATCGTCCTGTGAGGTTTTACCATGTCGTTATCAGAAGACCGTATTTCAACTATTGCCCATGAAATAATCACCTGTATCTGGCGGGATGATCTGGCGGATGTATCTGATGATAGCCGCGCACTGAGGCGGGTTAAGCAGTCGCTTGAAGCTTTTTTTGGCGCAGTGGATGATATCGAAGAAGCGGTCAAGGCCAAACTCCGCAACAAAGCTCCTGGAAGCCGGGATTATGACGTCCTCTATCAAAAGTTCTACCATGATGAAATGGCCAGGAGAAAGTTGTAGTGGTTCTATTGCGCTCACCAAACCTCACTGCTCTGCTGCTGGCCTGTAGCGGAGTAATGCTGTTAATTTTCACGCCTCTTACCTTATCTGCCGATGACTATTTAAACCGGGCTGCGGAACAGTATCGCGAAAAAGACTTCGGTGAAGCCTACACTCTCTCGGCGAAATCAGCCGATCTGCCGCAGCGGGTGTTTCTTCGCGGGATGTCTGCCTTTCGGCTGGATAAATTTGAAGAAGCTGCGTTATTGCTGGCCGAAGCGGAGCAGAAACTGCCTTTGATAGCCGATTATGCTGCCATTTATCAGGCTGAGGCACTGCTGAAATTGAAGCGCTATCCCGCTGCATTGGCGAAAGCGGCTGCTATCCCGTCGGCATTTCCCTCTTCCAGGCTGATCCGTCGTTCAGAAAAACTGGCTGCCGACATTCTCTACGAAGCGGGTGATTATAAGGGAGCCCTTAAATCATATCAGACATACATCGAAAAATATGCCTCTGGTGGCGATGCCGTTGATGCCAGCTTTTACTCTGCACGCTGCAGAGAAGAGCTTGCTGACCTTAGCGGTGCGCTGTTGATCTACCGGAGCATCTGGCTTAATAATCCTGCCTCCCCCCTTGCGGCAAAGTCGCAGGAGCGGCTTGACCTGCTGGAAAAATCGCCACTCAAGCAGGCTCCCTATACGGCGGAAGAACTTATTAAACGTGCTTCTACTCTCTATACCCATAATGAGTTCAGCGCCTCCCTGAAAACTCTCGAAATGATCTCTGTTGCATCTTTGCCTCTGGCCATTATTAACCGGATCGACCTTCGTGCCGGTATGGCCCAGTATCGACTGCGTCACTATAAACTGGCTGAAAAGCAGTTTGCCAAAGCCGCTGCCACTCCTCTGACTGAAACTCGTTCTGAAGCCCGTTTCTGGCTGGCCAAGTCACTTGACAGACAGGATCTGAAAGAGCGCGCCCTGGCTATGTATCTGGAGTTGGCCGGTGAGGGGAAAAAACAGGAATTTGCCGACGATGCCCTGATTGAGGCTGCCGGATTACAGCGAGGTCTCGGGCAGTATGCAGAAGCTGGCCGCTTGTTTGACCAGGCTGCAAGGCTTTCTACTGAATCCAGAAAAGTCGCTGGGCTAACCTGGAATTCCGGGTGGTGTCGCTATCTGGCGGGTGAATATCAGGCTGCCATCGATATTTTAAAAGGTTTGTTAAGCGACGAAACGCAGCGCGAAAGCGCCTTGTACTGGCTTGCCCGGGCGTTGGAGAAGAAGGGGGACGGTGCCGCTGCTGCTCCGTATTACCGCACTCTGCTGGACGAATTTCCCGCAGGTTTCTATGCCACCTGGTATCGTGACCAGAAAGGAATCAAGGACCATCGGGAAACGCTTGGCAATCGCAACGCCCTGACGGAACTCCCGCTCCTGGCCGGATTTGACAAGCCGCGCCTGCTGGCATCACTTGGGCTGCTTGAAGAAGCGCGGGCAGAGGCGGCTGCCGTCCGTAAAAAAAATGGAGATAAGAAAGGGCAGTTCCCAGCGCTAGCCCGGCTTTATCTTGAAATGCACGACTATGGATGGGCAATTTCCCTGTTTATGCAGAACCGTCCGGTTGTCTGGGAAAAAGGGACACTGCCGCTCTGGACGAGCGGTTATCCCCGGGGTTACACGGAACTTGTCAGTCAAAATGCCAGGCTGAACGGGCTTTCAGAGGGATTGGTATATGCCCTGATCCGTGCTGAAAGCGGCTTTGCCCCGGCTATAAAATCGAGTGCCGGTGCGATCGGATTGATGCAGATGATGCCTGCGACCGCGAAGATGACCGCTCATGAAAAAGGTGAATTTAATTCCCAGAAGCTAACCGTTCCGGAATACAATATTAAATTGGGTACGAAGCATCTTAATCACCTGATGAAAGAGCATAACGGTGACGTTATCTATATGGCGGCGGCGTATAATGCCGGATCGACCGCACTGGAACGATGGAAAAAAAAATACAGGGGGCTGAGTATGGATGAGTTTATCGAGAATATCCCATATGAGGAAACCCGCAATTATGTAAAAAAGGTGTACGCCTCCGCAGAAACCTATCGCCAGTTGTACGGGATCAAATAACGAGAGCCAATATTCTAGGTTCACCTTAGCTGTATTTTGGGAGTTAATATTAAACTGGCCGGGATTGATATCGGATCGAGAAGTATTGAATTCGTTCTACTTGATGCTGAGCACTTTGAGGTAATTGACCGCTTCCAGGCTGAAACCTGTATAGACCTCTCCTCGCAATTAAATTCAATAAACGAAAGATTCACGTGGGATCGTCTCGTCTCTACAGGTTACGGCAGACAGCTTTCACAAAAGGTTTTGGGCGGCGAAGTCATTACCGAGATAAAGGCCTACGCCACCTCAGCCCATCAATTTTACCCGACCATTGAAACTGTAATTGATCTTGGAGGCCAGGATACCAAGGCTCTTTTCATAAATCAAAAGAATGGGCAGCTTCAAAAATTTGAGATGAATGATAAGTGTTCAGCGGGCACCGGAAAGTTTTTTGAAATGATGGCTGCTTCATTGGGTCTTACCCTCGATCAACTTGTCGCAGCAGCCATGAATGGCAAAAAATCAATCGAGATCAACAGCACCTGTACCGTATTCGCGGAATCAGAGGTAATCTCGTTATTGACCTCGGGAGTTGCCCTGGAAGATATTGCTCGCGCGCTACACGAAGCATTGCTTAATAAACTGGTCTCACTTTTATCAAAAGTGATGAAACATGACTCTTCCGAAATTCTTTTTGTCGGCGGAGGAGCAAAAAACAGTGCCTTGGTTCATTTTCTTGCAGAAGCGATAAACAAAAAGGTAGTTGTCCCCGAATATCCTGATTTCTATGGCGCATTTGGCGCAGCTATCAATGCAAAAAGTTTAAACAAATTTCTTTAGGAGAACGTATGAACGCTCTTGCCCCCCTGTTTCAAGATGATTTCAAGGATTTCCCTTTAAAACGGGCACTTTCGCAGGTAATTAAAAAGAGAGATGCAGGCTCCAAGGTTGTGGGCGCCTATTGCTCATATGCACCGGTCGAAGTTATCTGGGCTATGGGTGGCGTTCCGGCAATTCTTTGCGCTTTCTCCAATACTCCAATTGCCAAAGCGGAAGAAACACTTCCAGCCAATCTCTGTCCTCTTATTAAATCCAGCTTCGGGTTCATTGAGCTGAAAACGTGCCCGTTCTTTGAACTTACCGATGCGGTCGTAGGGGAGACCACGTGCGATGGCAAGAAGAAGATGTTTGAGCTGATTGAAAAACACCGACCGCTGTATGTCATGGATCTGCCGCAGTGTCCGACGAATGAAGGGGCCGTTACCTATTGGCGGCATTCTGTGAATGGATTCAAAAAATTCCTGGAAGAGAAGTTTGATACGACTATCTCGAACGAAGCACTTGAGGACAGCATCAAGGATTGCAACAGGAAAAACCGTCTTGTTCAAGAGATATTCGGCTTTGGTGCCTGCAAGCCTTCCGTTATTACCTGGCAAGAAATGTACGAAGTATCCACCTTCGCCATGGTTTCGAACGGCGAAGAAACCATTTCAAAGCTTCAGGAAATCCTTGCCATTCTGACCGAACGAAGCAGACAGGGAGTGTACTGCTCAAAAGAAAATGCAAAACGAGTTCTGATTACCGGCTGTCCGGTTGGTGGAGACGTCCTCAAAGTTCTGAAGCTGGTCGATGAAGAAGGCGCAACTATCGTAGGATTGGATTCCTGCACCGGACTTAAACCGTATCTCGGGGCTATTGAGGAGAATAGTGGTGATTCATTGCTGGCAATTGCCAAACGCTATCTGCAGATTCCCTGCGCCTGCATGACACCTAATACGGGGCGTTTTGATGTTCTAAAAAAACAGGTCGATTCTCTAAAACCAGACCTAGTTATCGATCTGGTTCTTCAGTCATGCCACACCTATAATGTTGAAGCGGTCAAGGTGGAGTCTTTTGTACGGGATGACCTTGGAACTAATTACTTAAAAGTTGTAACTGATTTCTCACAACAGGATCTTGGACAACTTAAAACCAGAATCGCAGCGGCTCTTGAGATGAATTAGCTCATTTCTACAGGTAAAACATGACAACATATCTGGTAAAACGCTTCCTGATGCTGATCCCGCTGATGATCGGCATTACTCTGATCACCTTCACCGTTATTCATTTGGCGCCGGGCGAACCGGTCGAAATGCAGATGGCGATGAATCCCAAGGTAGGCAAAGAGGCTCGCGAGCGTCTGACGAAGTTCTATGGTCTCGATAAGCCGCTGCATGAACAGTATTTTACCTGGGTCGGCCATATTGTCCGGTTGGATCTGGGACGCTCCTTCTCCTCGGATGGCCGCCCGGTCGTTGACAAGATCAAGGAACGCCTCCCGGTCACCATTTCATTGAATATCATAGCGCTGCTGATCGAATTCGGTTTGGCGATTCCGATCGGAATTCTGGCTGCAACCCGCCGTGATACCTGGCTTGATAAGGGGATCACGGTTTTTGTCTTTGTTGGTTTTGCTGTTCCGACCTTCTGGCTGGCGCTGCTTCTGATGTATTTTTTTGGCGTCAAACTCGGCTGGCTGCCGATCTCGGGTTTGCACACGCTTGGGAGCGATTCCTGGGGGACGGGGCGCTATCTCTGGGATCTGGCCACGCATCTGATCATGCCGATCATGGTGGCATCATTTGGCAGCCTTGCAGGTCTCTCGCGGTATATGCGTTCTGCCATGCTCAACGTTATCAGTCAGGATTACATTACGACCGCCCGCGCCAAAGGTCTTTCCGAGCGGGTTGTCATCTGGAAACATGCCCTGCGTAATGCACTGCTGCCGCTGATCACTCTGCTCGGCTTTTCGATTCCGGGACTGATCGGCGGCAGCGTTATTTTTGAGACGATCTTTGCCATACCGGGGATGGGGCAGCTCTTTTATCAGGGGGTCATGTCGCGTGATTATCCGGTGGTTATGGGGATTCTGGTTATAGGCGCTTTTCTGACTTTGATCGGAAATCTGATTGCTGATCTCTGCTATGCTTTCGCTGATCCACGCATTCGGCATGGGGAAGGGTAGGGTGATGGAGTTCAGACATACTTATTTTTACTCGATTTTCTGGCCGCGCTTGCGGCGTAACCGTCTGGCGCTTATTGGCGGCAGCGTCGTTCTGGCGCTGTTTGTCGTCTCTCTGCTTGCCCCAGTCATCGCCCCATTTGATCCGAGCGCCATCAACGCATATCAGGTGTTATCACCACCAACGTGGCAACATTGGTTCGGAACCGACGAGCTTGGCAGAGATGTGCTGAGCCGTGTCCTCTATGGTTCCAGAGTCTCCCTGAAAGTCGGCTTTGTTGCGGTTGGCATCGCCGTTTCGATCGGCACGGTTATCGGTCTGGTAGCCGGTTATTTCAGCGGTCTGGTAGATGCCACCCTGATGAGAGCCGTTGATGTGATGCTTTGCTTTCCTGCCTTCTTTCTGATTCTGGCTATCATAACCTTCCTCGAACCTTCAATCTGGTACATCATGATGGTGATCGGTCTGACCGGCTGGATGGGGGTGGCTCGTCTTGTGAGGGCTGAAACGCTCTCAATCCGTGAAATGGATTATATTCTGGCAGCCCGTTGCATCGGCTGTTCCAACAGCCGCATCATTTTTCGCCATATCCTTCCCAATGCTGTCTCTCCCGTACTCGTCTCCGCAACACTTGGTATTGCCGGTGCCATCCTGACCGAATCGGCGCTCTCTTTTCTCGGCATCGGCGTACAGCCCCCGACGCCGAGCTGGGGCAACATCCTCACCTCCGGCAAAGATTATATCGAATTTGCCTGGTGGTTATCACTCTTTCCGGGACTTGCTATTTTAGTCACCGTACTCTCCTATAATCTGCTGGGGGAGGGGATCAGGGATGCGCTTGATCCGAGGGTGAAGCGGTAATATATTTATGCACATTTATATGTTCCACTGATGTCAGGAAATATATACATCAAAATTGATGTTGAGGTGTTATGGATTTTACTGTAGAGTTTTATGAAACCGCCAGCGGTAATTCTCCATTACGTGAATTTCTTGAAGAACTAAAAGCAAGCGACCCTGCTGATTTTGAAGCAGTGCTCGCTGGGCTGGTAAAGTTACGAAATCGCCAGTATCATCGAGAACCGCTCTCCAAATCGCTTGGTGACGGATTGTTTGAGCTTCGGCATGTTGGTAAGCTTAATACCCGTGTTATCTGGTTTTTTATGAAGGGAAAAAGGATCGTTGCTGTTCATGGCATCCGCAATAAAGGGCAGGCTATTGCAATAAAAGATTTCAAGACCGCCGAGGCTCGGATGAACGATTGGTTGCAAAGGACAAAACCATGAAAAAAACAAATTTTGATACATATCTTGAACAACAGTTGAGTGATCCCGAATTTGCCGCACGATTTGAGCAAGCCTGTGAAGCATGGGACGTAGCGCTGCAGATATCAGACCTGCGCCGACATGCGGGACTTTCCCAGAAAGATTTGGCTAAACTCCTCAAAACATCGCAACAGCAGGTAAGTCGTCTGGAGTCGCCCTCATACGAAGGTCATTCTCTCAGTATGCTCCGCCGGGTTGCCGAAGTCCTTCATGCTCGGGTGCGGGTGGTTTTTGAACCGATAGTTGAAATTGCAGGGCACGTAGCAGATGGGGCAGAAAGGTATCCAAAACGAGCCTGAATATAAGGCATTTGTCAATAACAATTCTACGGAATGAAACATCTTTTGTGTTCGGTTATTTTCAATGTGTTGAGGAAGACTGATTACTATTTCCGTACCAATGCATCCAGAAAGTGCTCTACCGTTGTAGCGTTAACATTTGCCAGAAGAGGAACATCATCATCATCTTCATCAACAAGGCAAACCACCATCCCTGACGTTATTTTCAATTTGGGAAAAAGGCTTCGGAACCTCTGTATGCCTGACGCCATTTTGCGGGACGGAGTCTTGGAGAGCTTGAACTCCACCACTATAAACTCTTCAAAAGCCTCTTCGATCAGCAGGTCAACCTCCAACTCATTGTTTGTGCGTAGATAAAACAGGGGGGGCATTCTCCTTGGGCATAATAAATCTTTAAAACTTCCTGAATGCAGAAATTTTCAAACAATGCGCCTGCCATAGGACCATTCATGACATGATCAGCATCCTTTATTCCGCTGAGGTAACAGACCAGGGCGCAATCGGTGAAATATATTTTTAGCGATTTAACAATACGTTTTCCATGATTGTTGTAATACGGAGGAAGCAGAAAAAGAAGTTTGCTTGCTTCAAGCACCGATAACCAGCTTTTGATTGTGGGCACGCTCACGCCTACTTCACCGGACAATTCCGCATAATTGAGAACCTGCCCACACCGTGCGGCCAAAAGCCGCATGAATCGCTGAAAATCACGCAAATTGCCGATGTTGTTAAGCGTTCGCACATCTCTTTCTATGCACGTTTGCAGATATGCGCCATACCAGTCAGATGGGTACGTTGTCTGGTCAACCACCAATTCAGGCCAGCCGCCGCGCAGGCAGGCGTCAATGAAACAGGCCAGCCCTCCGTTAAGATCAATCGCACCCTGCTTTTCGGCTATGGAAAATGGAAGCAGGTCAAGCAGTCCAATCCGTCCGGCCAGAGAATCTCCCAGATCGCGAATCATTTTGAATTGCTGCTAACCGGTAAAAACGGCTCCCATATAGAGCGCCTTTAACAAAAATCAATACATATAGTAAAGTCTGGTTAGTGATTTGTATTGTTTTGGTCCTTCTTAGTGTAAATTTCATGGAGTACAAGTTTTTCGAGAAAATATTCCATTTCATTTGACTTTAAGCGCACTTATCGCTTATAAATCCCGCTCCACTATGGCTCACAAACTCTTATACATAGAAACATTCGGCTGCCAGATGAATGTCAACGATTCCGAACGGATTGTTTCCATGCTGGCTGACCTGGGTTATGCTGCGACTGACGATCCGGCCACTTCCGATATGATTCTGCTTAATACCTGCAGTGTGCGCGGTGGCGCTGAGGAAAAAGTCTATCGAAGACTTGCGAATCTGCGGATCTACAAACGGGGCGGAAAGAAGCAGATTATTGCGGTTGGCGGTTGTGTGGCACAGCAGGAAGGGGAGGAGCTTCTCCGGAAACTCCCCTATCTGGATCTGGTGATCGGCACCCATAACCTGCATCTGCTGCCGAATATGGTGCGCGGCGCAGAACGGGGCGAGCGGCGCTCAGAGACGACTTTTATCGATAATGAGCAGAGAGCCGACCTGTTTCCCGCCATCAAGGGAGAATCTCGTCTCTCGCGCTTTGTGACGGTCATGCAGGGGTGCGATAATTTCTGCTCGTACTGCATTGTGCCGTATGTCCGTGGCCGTGAGATCAGCCGCCGCTCTACGGATATCCTGACCGAAGTCAGGCAGCTTGCAGATGAAGGTGTTAGAGAAGTCATTCTTTTGGGTCAGAATGTCAACTCTTACGGTTTGAAAACGGCAAGCGAACCAACTTTTGCAGAGTTGATTCATCAGATTGCCGCCATTGACGGAATCGACCGTATCCGTTTTACAACCTCGCACCCCAAGGATATGTCGGATGAATTGATCGCCTGTTTTTGTGACGTTCCGAAACTTAGCGGCCATATTCATCTTCCTGCGCAATCCGGCAGTGATGATGTTTTAAAACGAATGGGGCGTGGTTACGGTCGCGAATCCTATCTTGATAAGGTCGGAAAGCTGAAGGCGCTTCGGCCGGATATCGTATTTACCGGCGACATTATCGTCGGCTTTCCGGGCGAAACCGATGCAGATTTTGAGCAGACACTCTCCCTGATGGAGGAGGTTCGCTACATCGATCTCTTTTCGTTTATCTATTCGCCACGTCCCCGCACCAGAGCTGCTGAACTGGCTGATGATCTGTCACGCACGGTAAAAATGGCGCGCCTTGACCGTCTTATGGAACTGCAGCGGCGGCACACTCGTGAAATTAGCCACACCTATATTGGAAGCGTTATGTCGGTGCTGGTTGAAGGGGAGGGGAAGCTTCCAGGCCAGGTTTCCGGCAAAGCGGATATCGGCCGCACTGTTAATTTCAGCGGAGACAGCTCTCTGATCGGCAGCTTTGCCGATGTCAGAATTGTCAAAGCCTATCCAAATTCGCTGCTGGGTGAACCGCTGTAATTTTACCTCAGAGGATGTGTTAGAGAGAAACATTATGAAAGATTCTCCAGTGTCACCAGAAACGGTTGGCTGCAGTGCAGAGCGACTTGCCAGAATCAAACCCTTCATGCAGTCATACATAGATAGCCACAGGTATGCAGGGGTGACTACCATGTTTGCCAGGCGTGGTTGTGTCATTCATTGTGAACATGCCGGTTTTCAAGATCGTGAGCGCAAAACGCCGCTGTCTGATAATACAATTTTTCGTATCTATTCGATGACAAAGCCGATTATTTCCGCTGCACTGATGACACTATATGAAGAAGGGCGTTTCCAACTCACCGATTCCATTTCAAAATATATTTCCGCATTCCGCACGACAAAGGTGCTGCAAGGCACGTTATCTGAAAGAGTGGAGATAGAACCTGCTCGTCCCATAACTGTTCGTGATTTGCTCACGCATACGGCAGGTTTGACCTACAATTTTCTCGAAGATTCGCCGGTGAGCGAGCTATATCGCAATGTCAACCTTATGAGTAATGCGGATCGACCACTGGAATCTGTAATCAGTGAGCTGGCACGGATTCCTCTTGCCTTTCAGCCAGGCACTACATGGCATTACAGCATGGCTACCGATGTCATTGCTCATCTTATTCAAGTACTCTCCGGTCAACCACTTCAGGATTTTCTTCAGCAGCGGCTGTTTACTCCTTTAAATATGAACAGTACCGGTTTTTCCGTGCCAAAATGTGATTTTCATCGCATCGCAACCATGTACGGACATCCTGATATTACTACCTCCACCCTTAGTCAAATCTTTTCGGCATGGAAGAGCGGCTATAATGAACTTATAGACGTTGAAGCCACCTATCCCTCAAACAATACGCATAGCTTTGCTCGTGGCGGGCACGGGCTTTTCTCTACAGCCAGCGATTATATGCGGTTTGCGCAAATGCTTCTTAATCGAGGCGTTCTGAATGGAGTGCGCATACTATCACCTCACATCGTAGACTTCATGCACCAGAATCATGTTCAGAAGTCTCTCCTCCCATTCGGGATTGGTGGATTAGTGCGGAGCGGTTATGGTTTTGGTCTCGGGTCACGAGTGCTCATGAACGTCGCTGAGTCCTCACTGCCGGGATCAATCGGGGAGTATGGCTGGTCAGGTGCGGGAAAGACCTATTTTTGGGTAGACCCGAAAGAAGAGCTTATCGGTATATTAATGGCGCAATACATGGTTAGTTTCGATACGTTGGAAAAAGATTTTCAGGTGCTCGCGTATCAGGCACTTCTTGAATAATCGCGAAACAGGTTATATTCTGTCGTTCGCCTTATGATGAATACAGTTATTTGTGTAAGATGTGTAAGATATTGATTTCTCCGTTTCTCGCTTAATAGCGTTTTTTTGAGGGCTGTTTTGTATAAAATCAGATAGTTAAGCCATTTCCGAACGTTCGGAAATTTGGTTTTCAACTGTTTTATCGATTGCTCCATTGACGATTTCATGTTTCTGCTCTCTGAGGATGATGCCTATTATTTGCTATACTCCACACGGTGCTAGAAAGCGCCTTTGCTTACGTCGCGTAGCGACAGATGGATGGTAGACGGGGAATTCATTCCCCGTGTATTAGGCACAACATTTCCCACCGTCGCGTACGCGACGGATGAATTATAGCTGCCGTATAAACCGAGGGATAAATCCCACGGCTACCATCGAACACCCCCTACGGGGCTTTATATGCTTTACGAAGTCTAATATTGAGCTTTTAGTTGGCCGGTTCAAGCGAAGCGGAACCGGCGTTTTCTGTCATCGCCAGCATTGCTGCCTGGAATTATAAGCATCTTGCCAATGTAAACAAGGAGCGGCTGATTCTCTCCGCTAATCTGTTGGAGGGATATTCAAAACAGTTCAGAATGGCAACGCCAATGAAGGTTATGTATGAAGAGGAATGAGGATTCAAATGCGTTAAAGGAGGTCTGGCAGTTGAAAGATGATGCCTACAAGGCTGTAGAAGGTCTTCCGCTTGCCACAGCGCTGCATGCCAGGCTTACAACTTCGATTGCAACTGCGGCTCAGCTCGGTTTCGTTACAACCAGAGCATTGAATTGCGCTGAAGCTTCTGTGAAATATGATGTGAAGCGGTAGAATTATGTTGATTATACCGAAGTTGTTTGGTTGGTCTGATGGGCGGTTTTATTGCGATTGAAAGCGTGTTTTATGGTAGGCAAGTGAGTATAATGCCCAGAACTTCGTGTGTGAATTCTTACAGCCAATGATTGTTGGAGGCGAGCAAATGTAAGATATACTCTTGCGAGAAGATAATCTGGCTACACGGATATATTTTGTCCGTGGTGAAAAAGTCATGGTAGACTTTGATCTTGCCATGCTCTACGGCGTTGAAACAGCCCAGTTGAAACGGGCAGTTCGCAGAAATCTTGAGCGCTTTCCCGCAGACTTCATGTTTGAGCTGACCAGAGAAGAGCTGGAAAACTTGAGATGCCAAATTGGCATCTCAAGTTGGGGTGGCGTACGGTATCTTCCTTTTGTATTTACGGAACAGGGCGTTGCCATGCTTTCCGGTGTATTGAACAGTGAACGGGCTGTTAAGGCGAACATTGCCATTATGCGCACATTTGTGCAGATTCGGCATATATTGCAGGGCAGCAAAGAATTGGAAGCAAAATTAAAAGAGCTGGAGAATGTTACCACACAGCGGCTTGGTGAACATGAAAATCAAATCAAGATGATTTTTGAGGCAATCAAGCAACTTATTCATGTCAAGGATGAACCTCGCAGGCCGATAGGTTTTCGATGACTGGCTATTTATTTGTTATCGTTCCCACGCTCCAGCGTGGGAATGCAGCCGGTGACGCTCCAGCGTCACGTCAAGCGGGTGTTGGAATGAATGTAAATGAACAGTAATCCAGCATTTATAGATCTTTTCTGCGGGTGCGGCAGTTTTACGCTTTGGATGGTGCGGGCGGGGTTTGGGTGCGGGTGGGTTGTGGATTTGTAGCGATTGAAAGCGTGTTTTGTGGTACGTATCTGGTAGAACAGTTTGAGATGATTTTGTAGATTGTATTGAACGGCCTTATCGTGAAACGCAACGTTACGATGCTGGCAACTACGGCTCAGCTTGGTTTCGTTACAACCAGAGCATTGAATTGCGCTGAGGCTTCTCTGGAAAATGATGGGAAGAGGTAGAATTATGTTGGATGTACCGAATTGGACTTCTATCATTCCCATGCTCCAGCTTGCGGAGTCTTGGAACGAGGAAAAGCGTGTTTTTATGGTTGTAAAGTCGGGGGAGTGGGTTAGAAGGGAAAACCTTGAACATGCAGACACAGTTTTTTAATTTCATCGGCTCTTGGCTGGATTTTGCAACTCACCTGTCAGCATTTAACAACAAGCAAAAGGGTGACGCCTTTGAAACACTGGCGTTCCACTTTCTTCAACTTCACCCCGTTTATGCTACTCAGATTGAAACCGTGTGGCTCCTAAAAAATGTTCCCGCCGATGTCAGTAAAAAGCTGAATCTTCCCGCAAGTGATGAAGGCATTGATCTGATTGCCCGCACAAAAGAGGGTGGCTACTGGGCTATTCAGTGCAAGTACCGTGAGGATATCGATCACTCTCTTACTCGCCGGGAACTCGCAACATTTACTGATCTGGCCTTTGGCGTGTGCAAAGGGATTGAACTGGCCTTAGTCTGTACCACGGCAGATCGATTCAGCCATAAGCTGACACTCCACAGTGAAAGACTCACTTTCCTGGCTGGAGATGTCTGGCGGAATCTCGACTGTACGTTCTTTGAGGCTCTGCGCTGTCATATTGCTCATCGTCCTACAACGATCAAACCTCTATTGCCTCGCCCACACCAACAGAATGCACTTGATGAAGCAATCCTCCATTTCCTAACTGAAGGCAATGAGCGTGGCAAATTGATCATGCCGTGTGGTTCGGGCAAGAGTCTGACGGGCTGGTGGCTGGCGGAAAAACTCCAGGCTGAATCAGTGTTGGTTGCAGTGCCAAGTTTGTCTTTGGTGAAACAAACCCTTGAAGTATGGGCAAGGGAATCGGTAGCTGGCAAGATGAACATACGCTGGATAGCGGTCTGTAGCGATGAAACTGTGGCGAAAACCGAAAACGATGATGCAGCCGTGTTGGTACAGGATTTGGGAGTACGGGTTCATACTAATCCCAGTGAGATAGCAGACTGGCTGAAACATTCCTTTGATGGAGTAACAGTTGTCTTCACAACCTATCAATCAGGTCGTGCTATCGCAGAGGCGGCACGGATTGCTGCTTTCGACTTTGATCTTGGTATCCTTGATGAAGCCCACAAAACCGTAGGCAAAAAGGGGAGTCTTTTCGATCACCTGCTGCATGAGGAAAACATATCTATCCATCGCCGTGTCTTCATGACAGCCACCGAGCGGCGCTATCGTGGAGATAGTGACAACATCCTCAGTATGGATGATCCCCAGTCATATGGTGAAACCTTCCATCTGTTGAGTTTCAAAAGCGCATTGGAATGTGATCCGCCGATTCTATCCGACTACAAAATCATCACCGTAGCCATAACTCGTTCAGAAATTGCTGCCCTCGTTAGAGCGAATCTGTTGGTACGTCCTGACAAGGGAGAATGGAACGATGATCTGGAAGCTGAAATGCTTGCTTCTCTGATCTCCCTCCGCAAAGCAATGCAGAAATACCCCATCCGTCATGCGGTCTCGTTCCACGCAAGTATCGCCCGTGCCCGCGCTTTCAAAGAGAGCCAGCAGGTTCTGACCGCCATCTTTCCGGAATTCGGTTCGCTTGACACCTTTCACGTCACTGGCAAAACCCCCACTGCCGTGCGCAAGCGTGGACTGGACGCTTTTGCCGCTGCCGACAGATCGCTGGTCACCAATGCCCGCTGCCTGACTGAAGGGGTGGATGTTCCGGGCATCGACTGCGTGCTGTTCGCTGATCCGAAGCGGAGCACGGTTGATATTGTTCAGGCGGTCGGACGGGCGCTGCGTCCCGCGCCGGGCAAGGATCTGGGGTATGTGGTTATTCCGGTGCTGGTGGACGATCTCGGTACGCCGGAGCAGACCCCGTTCGACAGCGTGCTGATGGTGCTGCGGGCGCTGGCCGCCAACGACGAGCGGATTGTGGAGTATTTCCGTACCGTCTCGCAGGGGCGGCAGTACGCAGGGCGTTCACCGGTGGAGTTTGCTGTGCCGGATGGTGTGGAGATTGATGCGGATGAGTTTGTAAAGGCGATTGAACTGCAGGCGTGGAGTCGGTTGGCGAAGCTTTCGTGGAGGCCGTTTGAGGAGGCGCGGGAGTTTGTGCGGGGGTTGGGGCTCAAGAGTAGAACTGAATGGACAGCCTTCATTCACGGGAAACTATGTGAGAAGGGAAACTTGCCAAACGATATCCCGGCGAGTCCGGTGTATATCTACAAAAATGATGGGTGGCAGGGTGTGGGTGACTGGTTGGGAACAGGTACAACAGCACCTCGATTGAGAGTCTACCGATCATTTGAAGAGGCAAGGGAGTTTGCTAAAAGTTTGGGTCTAAAAAGTTTGAAAGAATGGAATAACTTTTGCCGAGGAGAGTTGCCTGAAAAAGGTAAACTACCAGAGGACATCCCAAGAGCGCCGAGTCAAACATATGGTGATAGTGGCTGGCGAGGTGTGGGCGATTGGCTTGGGACAGGTTTAATAGCAGCTCGCTTGAGAGTCTACAGGCCATTTATAGAAGCACGGACATTTGCCAGAAGCTTGGGACTCAAGAGTGGCTCAGACTGGATAGCCTTCTGCCAGGGAAAGTTCCCTGAGAAGGGAATATTGCCTGTTGACATCCCAACACATCCAATCCAAACATATCAGGAGAATGGTTGGCAGAGTATGGGTGATTGGCTAGGAACAGGTATAGTTGCGACGCAACAAAGAATTTACAGGTCATACGGAGAGGCACGGGAGTTTGCTAGAAGCCTGAGACTCAATAGCCAAAGCGAATGGTACTCTTACTGTAGAGGCGCGATACCTGAAAAAGGCAGCTTACCTGCTGACATTCCGGCTAATCCTGACAGAACGTACAAAAATGATGGTTGGCAGAGCATGGGTGACTGGTTGGGTACAAACTCGATTGCTACTTTTCGGAGAGAGTATAGACATTTTGAAGAGGCGAGGGAGTTTGCACGGAGTTTGGGTCTAAAAAATGGTAAGGAATGGTTAGCCTTCTGCAATGGGAAGTTGCCTGATAAAGGAAAGTTGCCAGAAGACATTCCGGCAAGCCCTGAGAACACATACCGCGAAAGTGGTTGGCAGAGCATGGGCCACTGGTTGGGCACAGGTATAATTGCGCCGTACTTAAAAATTTTCAGACCGTTTGAAGATGCCCGTGATTTCGTAAGGAGTCTATCGCTAAATAATCAAAAAGAGTGGCAATTATTTTGCTGTGGAGAATTGCCTGAAAAGGGTAATCGACCTGAGGATATTCCCGTGGCTCCTGACAGAACATACAAAAGCAATTGGATAAACTGGTCAGACTGGTTGGGAACAGGAACCATTGCCAACTCCCAAAGGATTTATAGACCTTTTGAGGAAGCTCGAGCGTTTGTAAGGAACTTGGGCATTAAAAGCTGGCAGGAATGGATTCACTACTGCCAAGGAAAGCTCATTGGGAAAGGAACCCGGCCTGAAGATATACCAACAAATCCTAACAAAACATACAAGGACAAGGGTTGGCAGGGTCTTCCTGACTGGCTCGGGAAATAATCGTCAAATGGTCGCGTGATGTATGTGACAGTCGCGTTCTGCATTTTAAATTGCTGGAGGCATAACCAATGATCATCACACGCCTGAAACTGAAAAACTGACGGAATTTTACAAAAGTTGATGTCGCTTTACGTGAGCGTGTCTATGTCATCGGCCCGACACACAATCGATTAAAAAGAAAGGTATATCATGGCCACTGCTGACCAGATCAAGTCTCTTATCCGTTCGCATTTCAGTAACGAAACGGAAAGATTTTTTACTATTGCCTTGCAGGTAGCCGCTCACGAAGCAAAGCAAGGACATCCGGCACTTGCTCACGATATTCGTGATATTGTTGATCGCGAACATAAGAAGCGCGGCCCTAAAGTACTTAATTTCCCACAAGATCTACGTGGGCTTGTACTTACTGAAGAACCACAGATTTCCAAAACCGCCCTGGTTATTCAGACCTCGTTACAGGAACGTATTCAGCAAGTGATCCACGAATATAGACAACAAAACAAGCTTAAATCGTTTGGGCTTTCTCACCGTCGTAAAATCCTGCTAATCGGTCCTCCAGGAACGGGCAAAACCATGACAGCCCGAGTGCTTGCCAAGGAATTGCACTTATCTCTGCATACAATCCAGGTGGATCGACTGGTTACAAAATTCATGGGAGAGACCAGTGCAAAATTGCGCCAGATATTTACTCTGATGCAACACGAACATGGGGTGTATTTATTTGATGAGTTTGATGCAATTGGCGGCGAACGCTCTATGGATAACGATGTGGGTGAAATGCGCCGTGTACTCAATGCTTTCCTGCAATTTATTGAACAGGACACTTCCGATAGCTTGATTGTAGCAGCTACCAATAACCCCAGGTTACTCGATCAGGCGCTCTTTCGTCGTTTTGACGATGTGCTTTACTATGATCTACCGTCGAGTGAAGAACGAAAGTGCCTGATAGAGAATGTCCTTGGGATTTTCAAAGCTGCTAAATTTGTTTGGAAGGATGTCCTGGCTGATAGTGATGGATTGAGCCATGCTGAAATCGATCAAGCGTGTCGAGATGCGATCAAGAAAGCTATCCTGAATGATGATACGAAAGTAAATGCGACCTCACTGATTGAATCACTACATAATCGGCAAGATGCTCGTAAAGGCCAACGAGGCGATATCTGATGCCACTCGGAAAACTCCCTCATTTAGTGTTATCCGCCCCACCTGAAATACGGGAATTTACCAGTACGTCTCAAATGGGTGCTGGCACCCGAATTCCTTCTCGAAATCGTCAAAACCATGCTGTATTTCTACGGAATCGCCTCAATCAGGCATGGAGTGAATCAGAAAGTGAATTCGTTGCCAGTCACGCCGATAGACACGGGGTTTACATTGAATTTAAGGGTTCTCCCGACTGCGATCTGGTCACAAAAAGCCTTGAAGATATGCGCTCTAAAAAAGTCAGACTGTGCAATATTCGAACAGTACATGAAATTGTAACCAACGGAGTTACCGGTGAGACAGAAGAACTTCCGGTAATCTATGCGACGGTTTTTGTTTCAAACGAAAAGCGTCAGGATTTTTTTGAGAAAATTGAGAAATATGCCACTGAAGAAAACCGTTCTGGAAAGCCCAGAAACTCGGATCTGATTAACGGGATTGATGATTTACGGAAAGCACTCTTGATAGAGTCATTCTGGCAAGACGACCGGACACTTGTACCCTCTGATGAACCCGAGTGGTGTGAAGTTTGGCTTAGCTCAGATTCAATGGATGATATTCGTAAGTTTGATGAGCTTCTTGCACAGCAACAGGTAAACTCAAAAACCGGCTGCATTCGATTTCCGGAAAGAGCCGTTAAGCTTGTCTGTGCCAATCGAACGCAACTTGAAAACCTTACCCGATTTTCCGATAACATTGCAGAGTATCGTAAAGCCAAGAGCACAGCGACCTTCTGGACTGATCAGCCTAATCGTGCACAAGCAGATTGGGTTGAAAGCTTGATAGAGCGCTTGCAGGTGGATAGGGAATCTCTGGTTTCAATCTGCATTCTTGATACCGGTGTTAATCATGGTCATCCGCTGCTTTCTCAACTGCTTGAAGGCGTTGATTGTCATTCAGTTGATACCATCTGGGGAAGTCACGATCACGACGGTCATGGCACCTTGATGGCAGGTGTTTCTGGCTTCGGCAATCTTATAGAAACTTTGTCCGGAAGCGAGTCTGTCTATGTTCATCATATTCTCGAATCCGTAAAAATTCTTCCTGTACATGGAGCAAATGCCCCGGAACTGTGGGGCGATATTACTTCCCAGGGTATTAGCCGGGCTGAAATTCAAGCTCCAGACCGCACACGTATCTGTTGTATGGCGGTAACTTCTGATGATACGAGAGACCGTGGCAATCCATCGTCCTGGTCAGCGGCACTGGATCAAATAACATCCGGCGTTGATGATGACACAAGGCGCCTGATGGTTGTCAGCGCGGGAAATATTACTGATTTCAATCAAATAACAAACTATCCGGAAGCGCAACTTTCTGACTCGATTCATGACCCTGCGCAATCATGGAATGCCCTTACGGTCGGTGCCTTCACGCAATTGGATACGCTAAAAGATCCAACCCTGCGCGGATTCACACCAATCGCACAAACCAATCAACTATCGCCATTTTCTACAACGTCCTATACCTGGGATGATAAGTGGCCCATCAAGCCTGAGATTGTCATGGAGGGTGGAAACGTTGCGGTAGACGGTAGCGGTTTTGCCACTGAATGTGATGACTTATCTCTCCTCTCGACACACTTCCAGCCGCACGTTAAATTGCTCAATAGTTTCAATATGACCAGTGCCGCAACTTCCCAGGCGGCCAATTTTGCAGCAAAAATTCAAGTACGCTATCCTGATTTCTGGCCAGAGACAGTTCGCGCTCTAATGGTACATTCAGCAAAATGGCCAGAACATCTCAAACAACAATTCGCTCGGAATGATTCAAAAACAGAAATCAAAAAATTGCTCCGTGTATGTGGCTATGGACTACCTGATCTTGAACGTGCACTCTACAGTGCGTCGAATTCTCTGACTCTTATTTCAGAGGCTGAGATTCAACCGTTTGAATGCCGTGATGGCCGCAATAGAACTCGCGATATGCATGTTTATGATTTGCCCTGGCCAACAGCAACACTTCTTGAAAGGCATGATCTGCAGGTTGAAATGAGAATTACGCTCTCATACTTTATTGAACCGGGGCCGGGTGAAATTGGCTGGAAAGACAGGTATCGGTACGCCTCACATTCCTTACGTTTTGACATCAATTCTCCGGGTGAGTCGAAGGATCATTTTGTTCAAAGAATCAATGTTGCCGCTCGGGATGAAAATGAAGGTCATCCGGGAACAAGCAGTGCTTCAGATCACTGGGTGATTGGACAGGCACGAGATAAAGGTTCAATTCACTCAGATATCTGGCGAGGTACTGCCGCACAACTTGCAAGCTCTCATCATATTGCAGTTTATCCCCGTATTGGATGGTGGCGGGAAAGGAAACATCTCGGTAAGTGCGAGAGTAACACCCGCTATTCGATGATAGTTTCGATCTACACTCCCGCGCAAGATGTTGATATCTATACCCCCGTTGCACAGCAGATTGGTGCTATTATCCCAATTACTGTGACGAGATAAATTATGTAGCCACCGGAGGACAAAAAATGATCATCACGCGCCTGAAACTGAAAAACTGGCGGAATTTTAAAAGTTGATGTCGCACTGCGTGAGCGACATTTCAGGTATTGCCGACATCGAAATGCTGCGTTTCACGGTGAGTCTGTTCAACGGCAACCTACAAAAGCTATGAGTGTCTTTACGTGTGGGCATGAGAAGGAATCTTTCGGGGTGATGCGGGGCGAAGCGGGTTTGAACGAGGATAAAAACCTGAGAATTCCTTGGGGCCACGTCAGAACGATCCATCGCAAAATAAAGGACGTGGACGTGGCACTGTTTTACATGTCTGCATACACGGAAAATGGCAACCACCCCGCCCCTGCGGGGCACCCCTCCACAGGAGGGGAATTAAATTCCCCTCCTGTGGAGGGGTGGCAGGCGAAGCCTGACGGGGTGGTGATTGAGCCAGGTAGGGTGGGCATAGTTTCACCATGCCCACGAGGAGCAATTTAACATTGGTGGGCAATAAAACCTGCCCACACTGCAAAAGCCATGAGTGTCTTTACGTGTGGGCATGAGTAGAAATATTCCTGCGTGATACGTGGCGTATCGGGTTTGAACGAGGATAGAAACCTGAGAATTCCGCACGTGCGGAATTTATAGCTAACATGCTGATTTTAAAGAATACA
>CAIMXI010000179.1 GCA_903845365.1 uncultured Geobacteraceae bacterium
ATTCCGGGATATATGATCCCAGTTATGGCGCTTCAAGCCTGCCCGATCGTACATGCCTTTCGCTATTTCAGCAAGGCTGACCAGTCGATCAGACCCTTCAGGTATCTCTATGCAACTCACTCGGCACCCTTTTGCAAATTTATACCCAGCTTGTCGGAATTATGACCGCTCCAACGTTTGAAAAGGTTGTGCTCTATGCCGACCTGATCAAGAGCCTTGCCGATGCTCTGATGGATGATGTCCATCAGCGTCTCCGGTTTATGATAGAAAGCCGGCATCGGTGGCAGGATCACCGCGCCATAATCTGCCGCACGCGACATGAGATCCAGGTGCCCCTTATGGAGTGGCGTTTCACGCACCATAAGCACCAGCGTCCGTCGCTCTTTGAGGCTTACGTCAGCAGCACGCACAATCAGGTTATAGGTAAATGAATTGGCAATTGCCGAAAGAGTTTTTACCGTGCAGGGCGCTACGATCATACCACGGGTACGGAAAGAACCGCTTGCAACGGCAGCACCAATATCGTTGTTGTCGTACACTACGCTTGCCAGCGCCTTGACCTCGTCATAACTGTACTCTGTCTCAATGGCAAAATTTTTGCGGGCAGCATCGCTGACTATGAGATGGGTCTCCTGACCAAGTTCCTTCAGCACCCGCAGCATCTCTACCCCGTAGATCACGCCCGATGCTCCGGTTATTGCCACTACCAATGGAAGAGTCATTTTTGATTTACCTCATGGAAATATTGCCCATCACGCAGTCACGCCATCCAGCGCACCAGCAAAATGAGCCGCGAGTTGAAATATCTCTTTGGCCGAAATAATGCCTACTACCTGCTCACCTTCCAATACAGGGAACTGGGCCACCATAAGCTCGTTCCCATACTTTAGGCATTGCCGTATGGTGTCATCAGCCTGAACAGTTGCCGGTTTGCGCACCATTATATCCCTCACTCTGAGGCGATCAACAAAAAAACTGACCTCATCCGCATTCTGGGTGCGCATCACATAGTGACTCATGCGCATTATGTTGTGCCGTGTTATCAGACCACGCAAACGCTCATTATCCACGACCAGTACCGCATTCAGGTTGTTGTCGATCAGAAGACGTTTTGCTTCCGTAACAAGTGTTTCGCTCGGAATTTTAGTCGGGGTTTTTTTCATCCAGTCACGCACTAACATTGGCATGAGCAACTCTCCTTATTCCACGAATCAATTAGCAGACTTCCTAGCGACAGCATACAGGCGTACAAATTCATCTACGGCAACACGGGCAAATTCGGCCGTGTACAGGTGTAGATCGATCTCTTTGACTCTATCAGGAGCAGTCAGTTTTTCTTTTAACCGTGTTACAAAAGCTGCATCTGCTACTGGGTCATAGATGATACGGCCTTCGATATCCTGCGACGACCACCCCTTGAGCGGGATCAGGAATGTCCACTCTCCTTTGGAGCGATTGAGCCGTTCTGCGATAACTTCCGCAGCCTGGCGAAGCTCATCTGCACTGGTGCGTACCTGAACACGGAGAGA
Source organism: uncultured Geobacteraceae bacterium (assembly GCA_903845365.1). GTDB lineage: Bacteria > Desulfobacterota > Desulfuromonadia > Geobacterales > Pseudopelobacteraceae > JACRCG01. The sequence continues at coordinate 1,530 of CAIMXI010000179.1, forward strand.
ATCCTGAACATACTGTGGACGATCTTTGGTTTTCTCCAGCATGTCGGCTCGACCGCCATAGGAAAGAATATCGAGACCACAGGGAGCCAGAACCATAGGAATACCGGTTTCAACGGCTGCTTCAAGCCGATCCGGGCCGGGATCCCGATTACCATTGAAGAGGTTTTCCATGATGCCACCGGTACAGATGTCCAAAACTCCGTGGAAAGCGTCGCTGCGGATCATCTCCTCCATCGCCTTGTCCCCCTTCCCCTGGGCATGGCAGACAATCGGGGTGAAACCGGCATCTTCCAGCATGCCGAGTGCAGCCTGCACAGCCATCTCGCCGAAACCGAAAGAGGAAATAGCAACGCATGGTTTTTCAAAGACAATATTAGTCCCCTGTGTCATCTCAACCATGCCGCAGATAGCGCCGACAGCGTTTATAATCTGCGCCTTCAGGAGCGGATTCATCTTCACTACATCAAGTACCGTGTGGTGC
>CAIMXI010000180.1 GCA_903845365.1 uncultured Geobacteraceae bacterium
AGCACGCCCGGAAGTGATGAGGCTGTTACGTGAGGAAGGCATTCTGGATTACTTCGACACAATTATTCTCGGTGGCGATGTTTCAAGAGGTAAACCAGACCCGGAGGGTATCCTCAAAGGATTGAGCCAGCTCAATGTCCGTCCCGACAGGGCGCTCTATGTTGGTGATACCCCGATCGACATCCAGGCAAGCCATGCAGCGGGTGTACGGTCGGTGAGCGTACTTACTGGAGCGGGCGACAGCGCACTGCTCTCGGCTCACGAGCCGGAACGACTGATTTCATCGCACTCCAAATTGCCCAATATCGTGGTTGCTGCCAGTTAGGTATATTCCGGCGGAGGCAATTCTATGTCTCAATTTTATTGACAAAATACGATAAGATTTCGTATCGTCAGGCAACAAAACCTGCTTATCGAGAGTGGTGGAGGGAAAAGGCCCTTTGAAACCACAGCAACCGGTCATTTGACGTCAGGTGCTAAATCCTGCCGTAAGGCAAAGATGAGAGGTGTGCTGTGTATTTACCGGCCCCTTCTCATATTGATGCGAAGGGCTTTTTTATGTCAGAAGAGTACATTGTGGAACAGTCGATAACCTTTGAATCAGGCTTGCGCCTCGACAGCGGGCGTATTCTCGCGCCAATCACTCTGGTATATGAGACCTACGGTACTCTTAACGAAGGGAGAACCAATGCTATTCTGGTTGAGCATGCCTGGACCGGCGATGCGCATCTCGCAGGAAAACGGAACGCATCCGAAACAAAAACCGGCTGGTGGGATGCAATAGTCGGCCCTAGCCGCCTGCTCGATACGAATCGCTATTTTGTTATCTGCTCGAACGTCATCGGCTCCTGTTTTGGCTCCACCGGTCCCGCTTCAATCAACCCTAAAACCGGCAAACGCTATAATCTCTCTTTTCCCGTAGTCACCATACGCGACATGGTTCGCGCCCAGAAGCTGTTGATTGAATCCCTGGGCATTGAGCGACTGTTAACGGTCATGGGGGGGAGTATGGGGGGGATGCAGGCTCTGGAGTGGGCCACGCAGTATCCCGATAGCATCGCTTCCGCCATTGTTCTGGCTACGACTCCGCGTCCTTCGCCGCAGGCTATCTCCCTCAATGCCGTTGCCCGCTGGGCAATTTTTAACGATCCAACCTGGCGCAAGGGTGAATATAAACATAATCCCAAGGATGGCCTGGCTCTGGCTCGCGGCATTGGCCATATTACCTTTCTTTCAGACGAATCGATGAACGCCAAATTTGGGCGGCGCTTTTCGGCCAGGGACGGCCAGTTCGACTTTTTCGGCCAGTTCGAAGTCGAACGCTATCTGAATTACAACGGCTACAACTTTGTAGATCGCTTCGATGCCAACTCCTTTTTGTATCTTGCCAAGTCGCTGGATCTGTATGACGTCGCCTGGGGTTATGAATCGATGGCGGAAGCTTTCAGTCAGGTGCAGGCACCGATTCAATTCTACGCATTCAGTTCTGACTGGCTCTATCCGGCGTATCAGACCGAAGAGATGGTCAACTGCCTCAAAGCGCTCGGAAAAAAAGCTGAGTACCACCTGGTTAATTCGGCATATGGGCACGACGCGTTCCTGCTTGAACATGAGACCTTTGCTCCGTTAGTGTCTGATTTTCTTGAGCGGTGCAACAGATGAGTGCCTCTGGAATGAACAAAATTTCGACTCGGTTTACAGAACATAGACTGTTCAAAAAGCTGCGGCATGGGGTCGGCAAAGCTATCGGCGACTTCGGGTTAATCGAAAAAGGGGATCGTATTGCTGTAGCCGTCTCCGGCGGTAAAGATTCATACACACTGCTTCTTGTGTTGGATGAGCTGCGTAAAAGGGCTCCGGTGCCATTTGAACTGATTGCCGTCAATATAGATTCCGGGTATCCCGGCTACCGCACTGATGTCATCGAAGATTTTTTACAGACGAACAATTTTGCCTATCGTATGGTGCCGAGCGAGCATTACGCCATCATCCAGGAAAAACGGCGCCCCGGCTCTTCATACTGTTCGATCTGCTCTCGTCTGAAACGGGGAGAACTCTACGGAGTCGCCAGGACGCTCGGCTGCAATAAGTTGGCGCTTGGTCATCATCAGGATGATTTTATCGAAACATTGCTGCTGAATCAGTTTTTTGTCGGCTCACTCAAGTCGATGGCTGCTTCCATGCTGGCTGACAACGGCATTATTACGGTAATCAGGCCTCTAGTGTATCTTGCGGAGGAAGATATCATCGCCTTTTCCAGGCTGGCTGAACTTCCCGTAGTCTGCTGCTGCTGTCCGGTATGCGGCAGTGCGGACATGCAGCGTAAGCGGGTGAAGCGGTTGCTCTCGGAGTTACAGGTCGATATTCCTCACATCAAGAACAGTATGCTAAAAGCGCTGTCAAATGTTCACCCACGCCATCTGCTTGATTCTTCGCTGCGCCGGGTTGCTGCATGAGCGTGAAAATTTCCGGCTCTTCATATCAGCATATTTCTGCTTCCTGATCCGGATTCCCATGTCTGCGAGCATATCAACTGCTGAATACCAGCCACTCACTGCCACAACTGCAATACCTGCTATCATTATCGCTTCCATAAACACCCCCATGAGTTATAATGAGTGGAGGATAGCACTGCAGTACGACAGAATAAGTCATTCGGTAAATAAAAAAATACATAGCAATCAGTCATTTTTACTCTAACTTTTCGAGGTATGACATGCGTCAGACGTTCAACAGACTTTCTCTTTTTAGCACAGCGGCTCTCATCGCCGCTCTTTCACTCGCCGGCTGCAGCAAACCAGAATCTGCCGCCCCTCCACCGAGCGCCCCACCGGAAGTCGGCATTATCGTGGTGAAGCCGGAGAAGGTATCCCTGACTACAGAGCTTTCCGGTCGCACGGTTCCCCAGCAGATCGCTGAAGTTCGCCCTCAGGTGAGCGGCATAATCCTGAAGCGATTGTTTACCGAGGGGAGTGACGTGAAAGCGGGACAGATCCTCTATCAGATTGCCCCCCCCACTTTTGAGACGGCATTTGCCAGCGCCAAAGCTTCTCAGGCACGGGTTGAGGCTTCCCTTGTGTCGCTGCGGCTTACCGAGGAGCGCTATCGGGATCTGGTCAAGGCCAAGGTGGTCAGCCAGCAGGATTATGACACCGCTTCCGCCACGTTAAGGCAGTCTGAAGCGGAGCTTGCCGTAGTAAAAGCAGCGGTCGAAGCAGCTAGGATCAATCTTGCCTACACCGCTGTGAAAGCGCCGATCTCAGGACGAATCGGCAGGTCTGCGGTTACAAACGGGGCACTGGTGACCGCAAGTCAGGCTACGGCGTTAGCAACGATCCAGCAGCTTGATCCGATGTATGTCGATGTTACCCAGTCGAACGCGGAAATGCTCAGGCTGAAGCAGAGCCTTGCCAACGGCACTGTGAAAAAGAGTGCTTCAGCACCGGTTAAACTGCTTCTGGAAGACGGTTCCTCATACCCTTTGACAGGAACGCTCAAATTTTCCGAGGTCACCGTGGATCAAAGCACCGGTTCTGTCACCTTGCGAGCAGTATTTCCCAATCCGGGGCAAGGGCTGCTTCCCGGGATGTTTGTGCGCGCCGTACTGGTTGAGGCGGTGAATGAAGCCGCCATTCTTATCCCGCAACGCGGCGTGACCCGTACTCCGTCAGGTGACGCCCTGGTTATGACCGTTGGCGCCGAAGAAAAAGTGGAGCCGCGTCCGATCAAGGTTGTTCGTACGGTAGGTGAAAGCTGGCTGGTCAGTGGTGGATTGAAAGCGGGTGATCGCGTCATCTTGGAAGGACTGCAGAAGGCGAGGCCAGGAACACCGGTAAAAGCGGTGCCGTTCGGCAGTCCGCCGGCGGCGCCTAGTGGCGGCGCACCAGCACCAGTAAAAAAATAATCTGACCACATGCTCCCCCCTTGATAAAGGGGGGCCGGGGGGGATTTGCTTTTCAACACCAAAATCAAATCCCCCTAAATCCCCCTTTATCAAGGGGGACTTTTGATTAAGGAGCCTTTCATGCCTAAATTTTTCATAAATCGTCCGATATTTGCCTGGGTGATCGCCATCATGATCATGCTGGTCGGACTACTGTCGATAAAGAGCCTGCCGGTTTCTCAGTATCCGCCGATCGCGCCGCCGCAGATTGCCATCAATGCGACCTATCCGGGTGCCTCGGCCCAGACAGTCCAGGACACAGTCACACAGGTGATCGAACAGAAGCTGAACGGCATCGACAACCTGATATATATGTCGTCCACCAGTGATTCTTCGGGTGCCGTCTCCATTACCATGACCTTTAAGGCGGGGACTGATCCAAACATCGCCCAGGTACAGGTGCAGAACAAGCTGCAGCTCGCCGTGCCGCTCCTGCCGCAGATTGTGCAGCGCCAGGGAATTTCGGTCGTAAAATCGACCAGAAACTTCCTCCTGATTGTCGGCCTTGTTTCGGAAGATGGCTCAATGGATCGCAACTCCCTGACCGACTATATGGTCTCAAACCTCCAGGATATCGTCAGCCGCGTGGAAGGGGTGGGCGAACTTATGCTGTTCGGCACCCAGAATGCCATGCGAATCTGGGTGAATCCAGCCAAACTGAACAGCTACCACTTGACTACCAACGACGTGATTGCGGCGATGCAGGCTCAGAACGCCCAGGTCTCAGCCGGTCAACTTGGCGGCCTCCCCGCCGGCAAAGGGCAGCAGTTGAACGCGACCATCACCGCCCGCAGCCTGTTCCAGACAACTGAGCAGTTTGACGCCATCGTACTGCGCACCAACAGTGACGGTTCAACCGTGAGGCTAAAAGATGTGGCCGAAAGCCGGATTGGAACCGAGAACTACGAAATTCAGTCGTATTACAATGGAAAACCGCTCGGCGGGATGGCGGTCAGGCTGGCGGCCGGTGCCAATGCCGTGGAAACCGGTAACCGGGTTAAGGCCAAGATGACCGAATTGGCAAAGTTTTTCCCTCCCGGCATGAAGGTGATCTACCCGTATGACTCAACCCCGTTTGTCAAGATATCGATCGAAGAGGTGGTTCATACCCTGGTTGTGGCGGTCTTCCTGGTCTTTATCATAATGTTCATCTTTCTGCAGAACATTCGAGCCACGCTGATCCCGACCATAGCCGTGCCGGTAGTCCTCTTGGGAACCATGGGGGTACTGGCCGCCTGCGGTTTCTCCATTAACACTCTTACCATGTTTGCCCTGGTGATTGTTATCGGCCTACTGGTGGACGACGCCATTGTGGTAGTTGAGAACGTGGAGCGGATAATGACCGAGGAAGGTCTGTCGCCTCATGACGCCACCATCAAGTCGATGGGGCAGATCACGAGTGCCCTATGGGGTATAGCTACCGTTTTGACGGCAGTTTTCCTGCCTATGGCCTTTTTTAGCGGTTCCACAGGCGTAATCTATCGCCAGTTCTCCATTACCATCATCTCTGCCATGATTATCTCGGTGATGGTGGCAATGATTCTGACTCCGGCGCTCTGCGCCACAATTCTCAAGCCGGTGGCAAAGGGGCACCATGCCGGCGAGAGCGGCTGGTTTCCCTGGTTCTTCCGTTACTTCAACCGGGCATTTGAATTCTGCAGGCACAACTATGAAGGAATCGTCGGCCGATCCTTTGGCAAGCCGGTGCGCTATCTGGTTGTATACAGCGCAATTGTCGCCGCCATGGTTTTCTTTTTCCTGCATCTTCCCACCTCGTTCCTGCCGGATGAGGATCAGGGATTTATCATCTGCCAGGTACAGTTGCCGGCAGGAGCTACCCAGGAGCGGACAATTCAGGTGATGCGTCAGATGGAACAGCACTTTCTGGAAAAAGAGGCTCAAACGGTAGAAGGAATAATTACCGTGGCCGGGTTCAGTTTTGCCGGACGCGGCCAGAACATGGGGCTGGCCTGGGTGAAACTAAAAAACTGGAAGCTGCGCAGTTCCCCTGAGCGGAAAGCGTCGGCCATCGCCGGTCGAGCCATGAAAGCTTTTTCTGGTTTCCGGGACGGCCTGGCATTTGCCTTTGCTCCCCCGGCGGTACTTGAACTTGGAGTAGCTAACGGCTTTGACATGCAACTACAGGATCGCGGCGGGCTGGGGCATGAAAAGCTGATGGATGCTCGCAACCAGTTACTCGGTATGGCACGGAAAAATCCGAAACTGATCGCGGTACGACCGAATGGCCAGGATGATTCTCCTCAGTTTAAGCTCGATATCGATGATGTGCGCGCCGGTGCTCAGGGGGTGTCGCTGGCGGAAATCAACAGCGTCCTTTCAACCGCGTGGGGAAGCTCGTACGTTAATGATTTCATCCAGAATGGCCGGGTCAAGAAGGTTTATCTTCAATCGGATCCCCGCTACCGGATGCTTCCGGAGGATATTTACCGCTGGTATGTGAGCAACAAAAACGGCGGTATGGTGCCATTTTCAGCCTTCGCCACCCCCCGGTGGCAGTACGGTTCACCCCGTCTGGAGCGTTACAACGGAATTTCGTCTGTAGAGATGCTGGGGCAGGCAGCACCGGGGATAAGCACCGGTGAGGCGATGAAAGAGATGGAAGTGATGGCTACCAAACTGCCGCCCGGAATCGGCTATGAATGGACCGGTCTCTCCTACGAGGAGAAGAACGCCGGCGCGCAGGCACCGGCGCTCTATGCAATTTCACTGCTGGTGGTTTTTCTCTCCGTGGCGGCGCTGTACGAGAGCTGGACCATCCCCTTTGTCAACCTGCTGATGCTGCCGCTCGGCCTTGTCGGAGCGGTCATGGCGGTTAAACTTCGGATGCTGCCCAACGACGTCTATCTCCAGATCGGCCTGCTCACCACGGTGGGGCTTTCCACCAAGAATGCCATCCTGATTATTCAGTTCATCAAAGAGCAGATGAAGGAGGGGCATGAACTGGTTGAAGCAACTCTATCGGCAATAAAGATTAGGCTCCGCCCGGTTATTATGACCTCGCTGGCGTTCTTTTTTGGCACTCTGCCGCTGGCTCTTACAAAAGGTGCGGGGGCAGCGGCACAGAATGCGATCGGCACCGCCGTCACCGGCGGCTTGCTCTCGGCCACCTTTATCGATCTGATCTTTATTCCATTCTTCTTTGTGCTGGTTTCGCGAATGTTCGCGAAGAAGGCGCAAAAAGCAGCATCATGATGAGTGATGAGCGCCCTGAAAATCAGCTGAAATGGCTGCGATCGCAACCATCTCTGGATGAACTTGGTGAAAAATTCCCCGGGATGCGAGAGAGCGTTCGGCGGGAACTCGCTGAAATAGTCGCCACCGGTTCTTCATCTGGTCTGCCGGAGTACCTCAAACGGATGCAACAAGCAGAGCGGCTATTAGGGAGGAAGCATCATAGCAGTCGCGGTGAGAAGAAAATTGCCGTTGCGTTGGTGGAGCAGATTGCACGCAGCCAAGTGGCTCATTTGACAATAAAGCAGCACCTGATTTCCGAGGCGACCGGCGTGGAAAAGGGGAAGGTACGTTTTAACCATATCAACGCCTACCTTGCCCAGAAGCTCCTTTTTAACGACGGACTTGAGCGCAAACCGGTATCGCTGCGCTGGTTCCGCATTGTCTGGCCGCTGCTCAGGCAGAGACGGCTCCTTATGCCGCTTGTTCAGCCGAAGGGGATATACTGCTTCTATACCAAAGAACTGATCTCAGAACTTACCGCGCTGATCGGGACGCGCACCTGCCTGGAAATAGCTGCGGGGGATGGTACGCTAACACGGTTTCTGGCTGATCGTGGCGTTGCCGTCATCGCTACTGATGATCATAGCTGGGCGCATGAGGTTAGCTATCCGGACTTTGTGCTGAAACAGAATGCTCAGGATGCACTCCGAGAGCATGCGCCCGAGGTGGTGGTATGCTCCTGGCCTCCGGCCAACAATGCTTTTGAACATCATCTGTTCAGGATAAAAAGTGTGCAGATGTACATAGTTATCGGCAGTAGGCACCAGTTTGCCACCGGAAGCTGGGATGCCTACAACGCGCAGTCAACCTTCGAGTTTGCGGAGGATACCCGGTTGAGTCGGCTGGTGCTGCCGCCGGAACTGGATGCGGCGGTGTATGTTTTTAGAAGAAGGCTGGTATGATACCTGTCATGTAACAAATGATTTTTACTCGATGTTCAAGTTTTTTGATCTTCATAAAATGAGCCTAAGTCGTATAATAGCGCTTGGCAAGAATTGTTTGTAGGTGATCATCCTGTTCTGTTCCGTATTATTCTGTTCCGTATGAGGTGACCGATTTCAGTGTGGC
>CAIMXI010000181.1 GCA_903845365.1 uncultured Geobacteraceae bacterium
GCCACACTGAAATCGGTCACCTCATACGGAACAGAATAATACGGAACAGAACAGGATGATCACCTACAAACAATTCTTGCCAAGCGCTATTATACGACTTAGGCTCATTTTATAAAGATCAAAAAACTTGAACATCGAGTATAATTGAATACAAGGGAATAAACTATTATCTGCTTGACCTCTGTAACCGTCAACCAGATGAGAGAAACGCTCTTATTGAGGAATGTGGTCGTACGGTTCAGTCGCAACGAGAAAAGTCAGTGTACGTAGCGACCAAAGTGACTGGTGTCTCATTTAACTCAGAATTTATAAACCTTCTAAAGCATTTAGCCAAGAACAACGAACCGTATGTCATTAAATCAGCAGTGGTTGGGCTTAGCGGGATGCAAAAAGTAGCAATGATGATGATTTCAAGCTTTAGTAACCGCACTTTTTATGAGTTTGATAGTGTGGATAAGGCTTTAGAGTTCTTCGTGGCTGATTCACTAGGCAAATAAAGCGGATAGTTGCGCTGGGCGTCTGCTGTGTTGCATCTCGGATCGTTTCTTAATTTAGGCTACATCAACAGACGTTTGCTACCTATTTATTTCCGCTGTGATATGCACCAATTCTTCATGAACACTGAGTAGACGTTTGAAATATTCGGGTTCGGCGGCCTCATCTGTTGTCAAGGAAAGAATGCAGGCATATTTGCCTTTGCCGACACGCCAAACATGCAAATCACTTATATCAGCTTTGACAGAACTTGTCTGGATGACCTCTCTAATCTCTTCTACTATAGGCGCATTCATCTCGGCATCAAGCAGCACTCGTCCTGAATCTCGCAACAATCCGTAAGCCCAGACCGACACCAGAACTGCGCCGACTATGCCCATTAACGGATCAAGCCAACTGGCGCCCCATAGCTTACCTCCGAAAAGTGCCAAAATTGCGAGGACCGAAGTGGCAGCATCCGCGATAACGTGTAGGTAGGCAGCATGCAGATTCAAGTCATGGTGGTGGCTGGAATGTTCGTGATGCCTACTTAAAAACCACCACGCCTTCTTTCAATTGCCCATAAACTGATAACACCTTCCGGGTCTCTGATCACTCGATATGCGCCCTTTCGGTACTGCCGCATAAGAGATTCTGCCGCAAATTTAGCCTGGTTGTAAAGATCCATGTTTTTACCAAGTGTCATTTGACTTCTCTCACCGCCTTGATAACAGAGATGTACTCTTGGGTATAATGAAAGGAACGCGCTGCTGGTAGTGCCGGTATGCTTCGCCAAACTCTTCCGAAAGTCGTCTTTCCTCTATCAAGCTCCCAATAATGAAATAGACAATACTTATGATGGTTAGCATCAACCATTGATAAGTCATAACAGGGTTCAGAACCATGAAAAGGATAGAAAAGAAATAGAGCGGATGGCGTACAACTGAGTACCATCCTGTATTTGAGAATGAGCTGGTTGTGTTTTTGGTAAAGCCGAGAAAATCACCTACCCCTGTTTGTATGAGGCAACTCAGAAGTATCAGCACAATAATGGCCTGAAGCAGATACATTATCAAACTCCATACACCGGGTACAAAATAAAGTACTTCCGAATTACGGTTGGCGGACATTACCCAACCAAACATGACCAAAGAGGCAATGTTGTAGCAAAGACGGTACTCCTTGTGACCATTCCCGTGAAGAACCTTTTTTGCCCAATAAGTGGCAAACAGTGAGTGGACTACTGCAAACAGAATGAATCGGACTATGAAGTTGATTTTATCAGGCATGAGTATTTCAGCTTTTCTCCAATATCATGATTATTTGCCATATACCGTAGAATGTATCCAATCATACAGACAGGGTCAACCGGAATGGATGTGTACCCTATTGTTTTCAGAATGATATGCGTGTATCAATCAGGCTCGCAAGTTCAATGCATCATATACCGTTAATCGAGCGGTGTCTGTGACTCAGCACAACCTGATCCTGATTTCAATTCCGGCAATTGTCGCTCTGTGTGGAGGCTGTCTTGCCGCTTTCTGGAAACCAAGCCATCAGCATCGAAGTCTGATTCAACATTTCGCCGCCGGGGTAGTCAATTAGCATGATGTTCAAACATGTACCCGCTCTGCTCAAGCTGGCAATTCCGATGATTCTGTCAACTTCAGCAATCTCACTTATGCAGATAATTGATGCCATCGTATTATCAAGGCACTCCAGTGATGCCGTTGCTGCGATAGGGCCTTCAGGTCTCGCCGTAATATTATTTCAAGGTTTCCTTTTTGGAACCGCAGGGTACGCTGGAACGTTTGTGGCGCACAATCACGGACGAGGCGACATTCAAGGAGTTAGAAACGCGACCTGGCTTGGCATACATACAGCGTTGGCCTCAGGAATTGTGGCGCTTGTAGTTGCATGGCCAATTGCACAACTGTTTTTACTGGCTGGTCATGAACCGCTGGTTGCCATGTATGAGAGTGATTATTTCTGGATCTGTATGGCCGGTTCACTATTCCCGGTACTTGGCAGTGCATTGGCCGGGTGGCTCTCAGGCATCGGGCGTCCGGCCATTGTTACAGGAGTAACCTTCATTTCGTTTTTAGCAAATGCCGTGTTGGCCTGGGGGCTGGTCTTAGGCGAATGGGGGCTTCCCCGAATGGGCATAGCCGGGGCTGCACTTGCAACAGTTGCTGCACAGGCTATAGCTGTAATCCTTTACGCTGTCCTGTTTGCCAAATCGGGAGGATTAACCGACACGGTCGCACGACGGTTTCAATGGGCGGAGCTCCGCCGCTTTCTTCAACTTGCGATGCCGATGGGTTTGAGAATAAGTGGAGAACTTGCCGCATGGACGCTCTTTTTGCTTGTGGTCGGACGGTTGGGTACCGTGGAACTGGCCGCATCGAGTATCTCCTTTCGAATAAATGGGCTGGCATTTTTCCCTGCCCTCGGCCTTGGCCAGGCTGCCGGAGTTTTAGTAGGACATGCCCGAGGTGCCGGGCGCGATTGTGACATACCTGCAATTGGCTGGCAGTCGCTTATGGTGTGTGAGTTCTGGATGTTGGCGATGGCGATACTTTTCGCTATGGCCTCGGAGCCACTCGTTGCAATTTTCGCGGGTAAAGGATCTGACAGCGTGCAGATCGTGGCAGCCGGTTCCGTGCTTATGAAATTTGTCGCCTTCTACTGTATATTCGATGCTGCGAATGTAGTGATTGGCAGCATTCTGGCTTCAGCAGGAGACACTCACTGGATTGCCCGCACCTTCTTCATCTGCTCTTGTGTCTTTCTCGTGTTACTATGGCTTATTGACCGGAACATACCCGGTCTGGTAGCAGAATGGTCTCTGGCGACGCTCTTCGTATTTGCCACTGCGGTAATCTGGGCGCTTCGCTTTCACGCTGGAGTCTGGAAAAACATACAGATGATTCAAGAATAGAGAAAACACAACTTTGCGGATGTAAGCTGAACTCAAACAAACAAAATGGCAAGGTAACCAAAAAGGAGTCTCCGTGTTTAGGCATTCCGGGCTTTCACATATTTCTGCGGGATTCATCGCAGTGCTCGTTGGCTATACGAGTTCAGCTGCCATTGTTTTCCAAGCGGCTACTGCGGCGGGTGCCAGTGCGGTTCATATCAGCTCCTGGTTATTGGCATTGGGTACGGGTATGGGCGTAACCTGCATCGGCCTTTCACTCTATTATCGCAGTCCGGTCTTGACCGCCTGGTCAACGCCGGGCGCGGCGCTTCTGGCAACGGCTCTGGTTGGTCTGCCGATGAGCGATGCCATCGGAACCTTTATCTTCGCCTCGGCACTGCTCACGCTCTGCGGCGTTACTGGTTTGGTGGAAGCACTCATGCACCATATCCCGAAATCGCTTGCCGCCGCTATGCTGGCAGGGGTATTACTCCGCTTCGGCTTGGGGGTGTTTGTATCCCTGAGTTCCCAGCTCTGGTTAGTAGCTCTGATGCTGCTGATCTACGTTGTCGGCAAAAGATTCAAATCGCGCTATACGATTCCATTGACATTTCTCGGAGGACTGGCCTGGGCAGCGCAACAGGGGTTGATTCACTTTGAGGCCGTTACAGTAACTCTCGCGCGACCGATATTCACTGCTCCTACGTTTACTCTATCAGCACTCCTTGGTGTGGGAATCCCACTGTTCATTGTTACTATGGCGTCCCAAAATGTACCGGGAGTCGCTGTTCTTCGAGCCAACGGCTATCTGACGCCAATTTCTCCCCTGATTGGTTGGACCGGTTTTACCGGAATGCTGCTGGCACCCTTTGGCGGCTACCAGTTCAACCTGGCCGCAATAACCGCTGCTATCTGCATGAGTCCGGAAGCTGACAGAAATCCCGAACGTCGCTATCTTGCAGCGGTCTGGGCCGGCATCTTCTACCTGGTCACCGGACTGCTCGGTGCTACCGTGGTCAGCGTATTTACCGCATTGCCAAAAGAACTGGTGGCAGCTATCGCAGGAATTGCGCTTCTTGGCACAATTGGCACCAGTCTGTCAGGCGCTCTCCATGACGAGCATGAACGGGATGCGGCCCTTATTACATTTCTCGTTACGGCATCAGGGCTTACCTTACGCGGCATCGGCAGTGCATTTTGGGGGTTGCTGTTGGGTTTGGCCGTGCTGAAGATGAGTTCGCGTAAATAACTATCGAGGGTATTGGTGTCCTCTTTTCAGCGCTATCAGTAGCGATTTATCAAGGAGGCATTACCCTCGCGGCGGAATCTGCCAAATCACTACTGACGAACACGGTGGTGGTTGAGATGAACGCTGTCGGTGGTCTCCTGATTGTTGCGATTGAATTGGATCTGATCGGAATCAAGCGACTACCGGTTGGTAATATGCTGCCGGCAGTCTTTGTTACAGTAGCTCTTGTGTGGCTGTTTGGACTGGCGTGAGTGGCTATGTCAGAGAGTAAACTGCATCGCTACTTTCTTTCTGGTAATATCGGCTATGGAGCACGTCTACTTGCCCCGTTATTCACCAGGCCGATTGCATGGCGTGTCCTGGACTCACTGATAGCCATGGTCATGTTTGGTCTGGCAATAGCACTGCTTATGGGATAGCAAGGGAATACGTTTACAGCCGTGGCATACATGTCATAAAAGTATTTGAGTTGGTTGCGGTTACTTTCGATATAATATGACCGTGCAGCACTTTCTTTCAGTGCCGCTGCGCTCCTTTACCTGGTCACAGAGGAGTTGCTGATGGAGGCTCATACGGTAAAGGAAAAACCGATCTCCACCCTCATATTGTTTGCCGGTTTCCTTACCTTCTGGAGTATTGAGC
>CAIMXI010000182.1 GCA_903845365.1 uncultured Geobacteraceae bacterium
ACGCCACACTGAAATCGGTCACCTCATACGGAACAGAATAATACGGAACAGAACAGGATGATCACCTACAAACAATTCTTGCCAAGCGCTATTATACGACTTAGGCTCATTTTATGAAGATCAAAAAACTTGAACATCGAGATAAATATGATGCCGACAATGGTACTTTAAAAGTTACGCTTTATTTTGAAACATATTATAAGTTTTTTGGTGATGGAAATGCACTTGATGACAAAAGTAAAATGCGATTTGAAGCTTTTACCATATCAGAAAAAAAATCTAAGTATGTTGGCAGTAATTCCTATGGAGCTTCTACAACGATTAGAAGAACTGACTCTGTAGAAGGCGCATTCGCTATAGCAAATTGGTGGTTGCTAAAAAGAATATTAAGCATTGGCTCTTACATGAATCATGTTGATTTTGATTTTAAAGTAACCCCTGCAAAGGCAGCTTCTTTAAAGGAAAATGGAGCGTGGCTGTTCGTCTATAAACTCGACCATCCATATATTCTTGAAACAAGGAAATATCATACACCTACGATCAATGAACCGTATGACTCAAATACTACCATAAAAAATATACATGCAGAGGTACTTGAAATGTGGTTTTTTGATTCTTCTACGGGTGAAGTCATTAAGAAAATAAAAATTGAATAACGTAGAAAGGTTTAAACGGCAGCCCATGCTGTCAAACCCCACAAACCAACACCGCAAAAATTAAATTTTCAATCCTTATAAGGACCACATCTGTCAATAGGCAAAATGATAGCTTGACGATTTTGACTCGTTTTTTTTATTAAATCACTTTACAGCTTCTCTGTTCCGACTTGGAGCAAACAATGAGACAAACCTACACAATTGACAAATGAGCAAACCAACGGCAAGAACACGGAATACTATTACCTATAAAGACAAATAACGAACCAACAGCGGCATAGATTGTCGCGGAAAAGACCCCGCGACTTCGTTTTGAACTTGATCCGTTATGCAAAGAGAGAAGAATATGAATTGGGATGATGCTCATAGATCCAACTATGAGAGCAAAGCGTTCTCGCCTGAAAATTGGGTTACAGCTGCACGCGCACTTGTCGCGTCCGCAAAAGCAGTAGAACCGAAGGTAATTGAATATTGGGAAAGCTACCGTGAAAATGCGAAGGACAACACAAAGAAGCTTTTAGCAGATAATTATCAAGGCCCATATTTTATGTTGTATGCATTTGCTATTGAGAACTACTTCAAATCTGCCATTGTGCAAAGTAATACCTGGGAATTAAAAGACAATTTCAAAAATAATCCAGTGTTTCCAAAAGAGCTTAGAAGCCACCAACTTGTACTTCTTGCTCAAAAGGCAGATCTCGACATTTCTATCGTGGAGGAAGATTTACTCCGCCGCCTGACACGACATGCAATTTGGGCCGGTCGGTATCCGGTTCCTACCAAATACAAAGAAATCTCCAGTGCGGAGAGATTTAACGATGGCCAAGAATACCTCGTAACCTGGTTTGGTGGTGATGATGTAGAAAAGCTTTCCGTATTTGTTGGTAGTTTGGAAAAGAGGTTGAAATTGCCACGAATGTAAAAGAGAGTGGGGGCATAAGGGGCATAGGGGGGTTGCGTCGAAAGCGCCGGTAAAAGTTGGCAAAGGGTAGGTGGTGCAAGTCCACTACATGGTAATGGTTAGCGACCAGTCGTGACCCCGAGTCATGCGTCGGCTCCTCGCGAGGGGGGCGGCGAGGCGTTGACAGTGGGCATGCAGGCATGTAGCAGGGGCATAAGGGGTCGTGTCTACATTTTTCACAAAATTGAACAAAACTGGTAGGTCGCATTGAACAGCTTTATAGCGAAACGCGACATATCAATGGTGCAGACTCCAGCAAAGTTGCGTTTCACAGTGACGGCAACCGACAAAAGCTAATGATATTTTCGAGTGAGTAGGAGAAGGAAACGCCCGATGATTCAAGGCGCATCGGGTGAGATCGGGGACAAAAACAGGCAATTCCGGCCGACCGGAATTCGAGCTAACATTATTATATTGAAGAATACAGTTTCAAATAGTGGCCAAATTTCTGAATTTAAGGAGTGTATCTCATGGGAAGCTTGGCATATCTTGAACCAAATGAATTAACAGCGTTGAATGACCTGAAGCAAGCTATTAACCACGACTTTCAGTTGGTGGATTTTCGCCTATACGGTTCAAAAGCCAGGGGAACTGCTGATGCCGATTCTGATATTGACGTTATGATTGAGTTGGAAGAGTTGACGCCAAATTTTAACGACAAAGTTTTTGATGTTGTATTTGATGTCAACCTTCGATATGGGGTCTTTATTTCGGCGGTTCTATTTGGTCGTAAAGAGCTGGAAGATGGGCCATGTCTGCATCGCCACTATTCAAGGCAATTGAGCGGGATGGGGTACGCATATGATCGATTTGGACAAAAAGAATGAACTGGTTGCAACTGGAAACCTATGGGACGTAGCTGCTTTATTGCTTTAACTGCCGCTGGAAAATATCCATAAAACAATAAAGCAACTACGTCCCTCAAATATCCGTGGTGGTATTGTGACAGTGGTGCTAACCAGACCTGAAAGGTTTTCAAAACCTTTCAGGTCTTACAGACTACGGGAAGAACCTTCGAGGATTATCAGACCTACTCAATTGACAGATCCATCCAGATGTCAAGGGAAAGAAATAGGGGAATTGTCCGATTCGCCCCGGTAGTTCAAGGGAGCGGCGTCTTGGCAACAAGGGGTCGTAAGTTCTCAATTGACAAAGCAGCAGGCCGTAACGTAAGTGAACCCAGAAGTAGCCTCGTTACTGACATATGAAGATGCCGACCCAGTGGACGTATGGGGAAAGCCACCGTCACAGACATTGATAACGGAACCGGTCTGTGTAATCTTCCGGGGTAGCAGGGATGGCATGTTGTGGAAGATATTCAACACAGTGCTGGAGACCCGTTATTGTGATGTTTGAGGAACATCAACCGTCGCGTATAAGGCAACGAAATCGCGTTGGGCTGTAACGGGAGTCGGAGGGGTTCATAGTACCGTTTGAGGGCATGGGACAATATAACTTGTGTCTGATGGAGATTTGAGCCGAAATATGGAGGCTTACATGGGAAATGCAGCACGAAAAATCGAGCCGTACACCCACCAGGAGTATCTTGAGAATCGTGGCGATGAACGGCTGGAAATTATTGACGGGACGGTCTATGACATGTCTCCTTCACCGTCGGTGAAACATCAAAAAGTAGTCATCGCTTTTGCAGCACTGGTTTATGGACATTTCAAGGGGAAAGGATGCACACCGTTCGTTGCTCCTATTGATGTCGTACTTGATGACATCAACGTAGTGGAACCTGACGTGTTTATCGTCTGCGACAAAAACAAGATTACCGATGTAAACATCAAGGGTGCGCCTGATCTGATAATCGAGGTTTTATCACCATCAACCGGTGTGAAAGATCGTCGGGAAAAGAAGCATCTCTATCAGCAGCATGGGGTGCGTGAATATATCATCGTCAACCCGCTCGAAGAATCGGCGGAACGGTTTTTACTTGGCAATAACGGAAGATATGGCGAATCAGACCTCTTTGGCTGGCACGATTCTTTTGCCTCACGAATTTTTCCTGATCTGATATTCCATCTGCGGGTTATCTTTGAAAAGGAAGATGTTGAGTATGTGGCAGGTGCCAATATCCAGGAATGGTTAGCGGAAAAATTGAAGCAATCCGGAGTGTTGTAGAATAATGGGAGGAATTGCATAATGGGATACGTTCATGCGGAAATTGAATTGTCAAATCCGAAGCAAAGTACCTTGGGGCGACTAACCACAACGGCACTGGTTGATACTGGCGCTTTGACACTGTGTATACCTGAGCATGTCCGTCTGCAGCTTAATCTTGATGAAGCTGAAAAGCGTGAGATTACCACTGCTGATGGACGAAAATCTTTGGTTCCATATGTGGGGCCGGTTATGATTCGCTTTCTGAATCGCACGGCTTTTGTCGGCGCTTTGGTTCTGGGGGATGAAGTGCTGCTTGGGGCGGTGCCGATGGAGGACATGGATCTTGTGGTGATACCGGCGACTCGCACTCTTGCTGTCAACCCCCAAAGTCCAAATTTTCCGCATGCGCTGGTGAAGTGATCTGTCTCTCCTGTCGTAACGAGGCAACTTTTACCACTCATCACGGAGATCTCGCTGAGCCGCAACTGCATCCCCTTTCCAGGAGAGTTTGCCGCAGAGATCAAAAAAACTGCGGGCTTCAGTGTTTGCTGATGGGGCCTTTTTTAACCGCCTGCGGCGGGCAAGTATGAACTGGTAAAAATCATGCACTTCACGACGAGATGATGAGGAAAGTTCTGAAAGATCAATTAGATTTGCTGTAGATGCCATATAAATGACCTCCTTAGTTTTTGAGAAGAGAGGTTAGCGATGATTGTCAACAATCGAGGAAACTTAAAGAATCACAAATCATTCAAGCGAAATGCCGCAGTAGAGTCATGCCTCCTGTTCGATCAATCGGGCGGAAACGATGAACACCGGCTCCAGTGGAACATCCGAATGGCCACTTTTATTGCCTGTTTTGACGCCACGGATTTGATCAACCACATCCATTCCCTCAAGCACTTGCCCGAAGACGCAGTAGCCGAAGTCCTCATCACGCTTCCCTTTATGATCCAGAAATGCGTTATCAACGGTGTTGATGAAGAATTGGCAAGTTGCGGAATCCACGACTGCAGTGCGGGCCATCGCCAGAGTGCCGCGTTTGTTCAGCAAGCCATTGGTCGCCTCGTTTTTGATGGCATACTTCGGTTTTTTTGTTTCCAGATTCTCATTCATACCGCCCCCCTGAACCATAAAGTCCTTGATAACGCGGTGAAATATAAGGCCGTCATAAAAACCATCTTTTATGTAAGAAAGAAAGTTTCTGACCGTAATGGGCGCCTTTCCTTTAAAAAGCTCAACCTGGATATTTCCCATGGATGTTTCCAGCATAACCTGCGGGTTTTGTTCTGACATTTAGTTTCCTCCTGATTTAAGTGTATTTTGGCATTTTCCAAGTCCCTTACTGAATTCTGAGGACTATTTTTCCGAAGTGTTTATCTTGTTCCATCATCTGGTGGGCATCGACAATCTGATCGATAGTAAAAACTTTTTCGATGATCGGCACAATGCTGCGATCGGCAAATTTTGGCAAAGCCCGGCGGGTAAATTCAGCAACTATCTCCCCTTTTTCTGCGACCGGACGTGAGCGAAGGACGCTGCCGATAATCTGCTGACGCTTAACCATCATCAGCGCAAGATTAAGTTCGGCCTTGATACCGCTGACAACCCCGATGATAACCAGGCGACCTTTATAGCCGAGAGAATTCATATTTGGGGCAAGGTATTTGGCACCGACGTGATCAAGGATGAGGTCAACGCCCTTCTTGTTGGTAAACTCCTTCACAACTTCGGTGAAATCAGGAGTCTCGTGGAAATTTATCAGGAAATCAGCACCGATTCCCCTGACACGCTCCATTTTTGCCGGTGAGGCAGTTACAATCAGCTTACTTGCAGGAGTAAGTGCCCTACAGAGCTGGATCGCCGCAGTGTTAACCCCGCCCCCGCCTCCGTGGAGAATTGCAGTTTGAGAGTCCTTAAATTCGCCGATCATAAATACGTTCAAAAAAGCGGTAATATACGATTCGCAAACACATGCTGCTTCCTCAAAACTCATGCTTTCCGGTATGCGCATCAAATGACAGGAATATGCCACGGCAAACTCGGCATACCCGCCACCACCTACCAGAGTCATAACCCTATCACCCACCTGCCAACCGGTGACACCAGTGCCCAACGCTTCAATAACGCCGGCAACTTCAAGCCCAAGAATTTCAGAATCGCCGGCTGGTGGCGGATACTTTCCTTCGCGCTGTACGAGATCAGGACGATTAATTGAAGTAGCAAAAACCTTTACCAGCACCTGCCCCTCAGTTGGCATCGGCTTTTCGGCCTCACCGACCTTAAGAACGTCCACACCACCAAAAGCGTCTATTATCACTGCTTTCATGCCTGCTCCTCCCGCTCTAATTGAAATTCGTTGGATTGTCGCGAATGTAGCGATTTACGGTTGTTTTGTAAACACAAAACCAATATCTGGTTTGTCGCAAAGACTCCAATGCGGATGAGCGCCTGCTCGTCATTTACCAGAATTTGATAATGGTAATCAGGCCAATCTCAACCAGCCACTTCCGTAATCAGGCAAACAAGACCATTTTCCGCTTCATATAGACTTACTGTTATGCGAGTTTTGATAAAAGTACCGTCTTTTCGCACAAAAATCAGTTCATCCTCAATATTCCTGATTGTTCCGGCCAGAAGTAGCTGCTGTTTTTCAGTACTACTCTCTAAATCATCTGCATGAATGAGCTCAAGATAGTGATTACCCAAAAGTTCTTCTATTGGATATCCTAGCATTTCTGTAGTGCGCTTGTTGGTGTAGGTTATCAAGCCGCACGGGTCAGCAAGAATGATCCCCGTGGGAGAGAATTCAAAAATAATGTTAAGCGCATCCTGAAGTTTCTGGTTCTTAATCGATACATCCGCTAATTCCCATTTCTGTTTAAGGCACAAGTGCTCTTCAGCACGCAGATTACGAGCTGTTTTGAGAAGTGTATCCAAGAACATACTGACATCAACCGGTTTAGTAACATATCTATCAATTCCAATATTTATGGCACGCATCAGATAGTCAATCTGTTCAAAAGCGGTAAGAACAATGATAGGTACATTTTTATTGACCGCCTTGATCTTGGCCGCCATTGCAAGACCGTCCATAACTGGCATAAGTATATCCGTTACAATAATATCTGGCGAATGTTCCAAAAACTTATCAAACCCTTCCGCGCCATTGTCGGCAGTTATCAGTGTGCCCACTGCACGCTGAAGAAATTGGCTGCACAGCATCATGGTAACGGAATCATCCTCTACATACAAAACTGTCAACGTTCTTAGATAACTTTCGTCTTGAGTGAGCATGGCATAATTCATTGTGTGTTCTCCAATACTTGGCTGTAATCTTCCATATAAGTTGTTAGTAAATACTTTTTTTTCATAATGTGCTGGTCATGCGCCGGGCTAAGGATGAGCGCCTGTTCGTCATTTACCAGAATTTGAGTCTCCAGTCCCCCTATTTTTAGAAAGTTTCTGCTCCAGAATAAAGGCGCGTTCAATATCAGCGGCTTTTAGATCCATGCTGGTCATAGGAATAAAGCGCACCCCCCCGGCGCTAATATTTTCGATAATGGTGATCGGGCCATTTTTCTCCTCCTGCATCGTTGAAGTTACGTCTCCAAGCACCATCTTTACATTTTCGTGCAGCATTTTCTTTACGTTGATCTTGGCATTTGCAGCAGCAACGGTTTTACCCCTGATGGTTGAAATCCGCTCGCTCAAAATGGCCGCCCGCTTTCGCAGCTCGGTTATTTCCTCCAGCGAACGGGCTTCCCCGATTTCGGCCTGCGTTGCAGTCAGTTGTCCCAGCAGATGTTTCAGCTCTTCGACATAGTTGTAATCAACACCGACCAGCAGGGTTGTATGCCGTGCCGACCGCGAACCGAGTTTGCTGGCCTCAATCCCCCCCTGGGCAATATATGACCCTCCGGAGATGGTATCCTTGTTGACTATGATCCGCCCGAGCGTTTTGATGGTGCAGTCATGAATTTCCGCTTCGACGATAACATCGCCGGCACATTCGATGTTTGTGGAGTGAATATGGTGTGCCCGCAGAGTACCGCCGCATACGATGCTTCCGGTATCCTGGCCATCTATGCCGCAGAAGGTGATGTCGCCGTCGCTGACGATGTTGCAGACGCCGATGTTGCCTCTTACGGTCAGCCCCTTGGTCGCCTTAATGTCGAAATTATCGAGGACATCGCCGCGCACTTCGACAAAACCTTTGAAGTCGATTATGCCGACATTGAAATCGACATCCCCCTTGACGATAAATTCTTCCTCAACAGAGAACTCTCCTCTCAAGTCACAGAAGCGGCCTATTGAAGCAGCGGATAGAATCCCGCTCTCCCGATCCAGATTTATATGCTTGCCGAGGGTGTAACTCAGCTCTTTGCATGGCAGCGGAAAAATCTGCTCTCCTCTGACATTAATCCCCGGCGTCCCTTGTACCGCCGGGACGATGCGGCCGATCTCATCGCCGGTGACTACGTTGACAAAGGTCTGGACACGATACATATCAACTATGGCCAAATCGTCATCGTCGCTTTGCACTACCGAAGTAGCAGTAGCGGTAAGCTGGAAATATCCATCTTTGCCAGCCACCGGCGGGGCTCCGGAAACCAGCAGCACGTTGAGCAACTGGCGCCCGGCATTCGCCGAGGCAACAAAATCCTCACAAGCACTTTGATCGATCATCTCCAAAGCTGCGTACTCTTTCAGAGTCTCAAGCAGTTCTTCTACTGTAAGCACGGCACCTTCACCCTGTGGGACAAAACTGCAGCGGCATTCGAGGAGACTGTCCGGTATCTGCAGATAGAGGGTGTAGTCTGGCTGTTCGATTTTTATACCGCTCAGGATTGGTGTGACAGGCGCCGGTGTGACAGGCGGCGGTACATTATTTTTTGCTTTTGCCATGTTGATCACCTCTCAGGCTGTCGGCAGCCAGATATGGAATGTGGTGCCTTGACCAAGTGTCGATTCCGCTGCGATACTCCCGCAATGCGCCATTATGATGGTGCGGCAGAGCGCCAGGCTTAACCCCATCCCGCGCTTTGTTGACCTCTGCTTGGTGCTGTAATACGGGTCAAAAATTTTCGTCAGGATATCGCTTGGGATACCGCCGCCACTATCGGTCAGTGAAATCTGTATATATCTGCCAGGTTTGAGAGGTAGGAAATCATGCTCGGTCACCTCAAACACCTTTGTGGTCAGTTTCAGCACTCCCCCTGCCGGCATGGCCTCAACCGCATTTGTTACCAACCCTGAAAACACGGAATCCATCCTCACTGCATCAAAACTGACCTGCGGAAGCTCATCAGGACAATTACACTCTAAAGAGACGAGCGTTCCATCCAGCGCGCTCATGATTGCAGTCATCAGGCACGGCATTATCTCCCCTTGTAACTTCTCTCCGTTGAAATCACTGCCTAAAATACTCAACACACGACCCAGCTTACTTATTTCTTCAGAACAGCTTTCAACCTTTTCGAGGTAATCGCTCGCCTCACTGCCCGGCTCCAGTAACATTTTTGCCAGCGCAGTGTAACCAAGGATACCCTGCATCATGTTGTTATAGTCGTGGGCAATGCCGCCAGCCATTATTGCGATGGCCTCGCTCTGCTTGAACTGTGCTTCCCGGATCTCCCGCTGATGCTGAAGTTTGACCTGCTCCTCAGCTCTCAGGCGATGTGCACACTCCAGCAGGCACTCGAACAGCAGGAAACTGTTGACCGGTTTGGTGACATATTTTTCAATGCCGATATTTATCGCCCGCAACAGATAATCGGTCTGTTCAAAAGCGGTCACGGCAATGATCGGCACTGTCGGTACTAACTCCAGAATTTCTTTAGCCATGGTCAAACCATCCATTCTCGGCATGAGAATGTCTGTCACCACAATATCCGGGGTATGTTTTTTAAAAGCCTCCAGACCGGCTACGCCATCTTCTGCAGTTATCAGGATTCCGACAGGACGGCGCAGAAAATCGCTGAACTGCTCCCTGGTATCGGCATCATCTTCGACATATAGAACGGTGAGGGTTTTAAGATAATCCTGATCCCTTCTGTTATTGATTTTCATAGTGTGACTCCTTGTGGAATTGAAACTACAAATTCGGCTCCACCATCAATATTGTGCGCCTCAATAGTTCCATTCATGCTTCGTTCGATAATCATTTTAGACATGTACAAACCGATGCCGGTGCCCATCTCTTTGGTAGAAAAATAGGGCTCGAATATTTTGTCTATGACATCTGCGGGTATGCCGCCGCCATTATCGCTGACGGCTGCACAGGCAAATCCTTCCCTCTCGAACAGACGTATTTTGATGATCCCTTCCGGTATGTTATTCTCCTTGATCGCCTCTCTGGCGTTGGAGAGCAGGTTTAGAATAACCTGGGAATATTCATTCGGGAGTCCGGTCAGCGGCATTTCACATTCGGCTTCCAGATGAATTTGGATGTTCTGGCTGTTCAATCCCGCTTCCACCAGCGACAGGGCGTGATTGATCTGACTGTTTGCCGAAAATGATACCGCCTCTTTGTCCGGCAGGAAAAAATTACGGAAATCATTTATGGTTGTGGACATCTTCTGGATCAGTTGATTACCCTTATCAAGAACACTTTTCATAAAGTCGGCGGTAATTTCGTTGTACAAATGCGCCATCTGGATATTGGCCAACAGCATTGACAGAGCATTCAGCGGTTGCCGCCACTGGTGGGCGATGTTGCCGATCATCTCCCCCATGGCAGCCTGTCTGCTTTGCGAGATCATCATCTGATCCCTCTGGCGCAGCTCTGCCAGCGCCTCGACAACGCGCTCCTGCAGAGAGCTGTTGAGGGCTTCCATTTGCATTTGCTTTACCGCAAGCGCCTCCTGTGCCATTTGCCGTTCCGCCATCTCCTCCTCTAACAGCGAATTTGACTCTCCCAGTGCGTAAGTGCGCTGCTGCAACTCCTCTTCCAAAAGTTTGCGCGCGGTAATGTCATGCCCCTGAGCTATGGTCGCCACCGGTAAAGCGTCGTTGCCAAAAATTGCCGATACGTTCCATAGAACCGTGCTGACCGCCCCGTTGACATGCGCAACCGGTAATTCTACAGACTCCCACTGCTCGCTGCTTAGAGATGTGCTGAAAAACTTCAGGTAGCGCTCTATATCGCCGCTGCGGAAGATAATAGAAATGTTCTTTTCGATAACCTCGTCTGCGCTCCACCCGGAAAGCACCTCGAATGCCCTGCTGAAGCGGGTGATCCTGTTGTTGGAGTCCCAGACGATAATCGGAACATTGGCGTAGTTGAAAAGCTTATCCAGAGAGGAGTTCACAGCGTCATTGGTCCTCCTGATTTCGCTCATCCGTCCGTTAATGCCGATGATCAGAAGCTGAATCAGTCCGGTTATGACAATTGCAAGTCCCCCGGTGACCCAGGCCAGCAGTGGGCGATGTTGTTGCAGGTAGGCATCGGTGGCGCGGGCGGTAACTTTCCAGTTGCGATCACCCATGCGCAACCCGGTTGACCACTCACCCGAAAGTTGTGGCGAGCCGGCACCGACACTCCAGTTCGCCGGCCCGTAGAGCAGCTCCTTTCCTTTGGGCGCATTCGGATCGGTCACCCGAAACAGCAGTCCCGCCGGCACCTGGCCACGGGTTGCTATTTCAATCATCTCGTCAACCTTGACCACGGAGACGGCAAAGCCGGTCAGGTTTTGGTTATTCTGCCCCCCTTCACCAGACAGCGGATTATCCAGAATCGGCATAAGCTCCAGGACGCCGACCCGCTTTTTCAGCTCCTGAACCAACTGGATCGGCGCGGTCACAGCCATGCTTTTTGTGGTTCTGGCCCGCTTGATGGCATCACGGCGGATCGGTTCCGAATTGATGTCGAAACCAACCGCCGGCATGTTGCCGGCCAGCGGGACTATATAGCGGACAGTCACGTATTCCGGCCGTTCAGCGGCTGGGATCAGGTTTTTCTGGCTGTCCCGTTCGGTAATCTGAAAACGGCCAAGCGGTGAGAGTGAGCTGATCCGCTGCTCGTAGGCAGTGCGCTGATCAATGGCGACCAGATCGTTAAAGCTCATCGCAAAAATGTCAGGATTGTCCTTCAGGGTGATTCTGGTAAACAGTTCGAACTGCTTGAAGGTGATGTGAGGCGTAGCCTCGATGAAATTACGCAGGGAGGTAAGCACTTCGCGATGGGTCAGCAGGCGGTCATCGATCCGTTTTGCAAGTACCTCGCAATCTGTTTCAAGATGATGTTGCTGCTCCTTCATTATCGAATGGTTTGATCCGTAAAAGGCCAGCCAGAGCATCCCAAAAGTCATCAGCATCGGCACGAATATATTGCGCTGCCAGTCAATCCTGCTATTGGATCTGTTAAACAGGCTCAAAAGGAGCGGTGCAAAAATCAGTACCCCCAGAGTGTCGCCTACATACCAGTTCCAATATGAAAAAATATAATCGCCAGGTTTTATCACTCCGGCGGCATACAGCCCGGTCACACCAACAGCGGGCGACAGCAGACAGGAGAGGACACCGCCAAGAAGCAGAAATATACAGGCGTCAAACTCCCGCTCCAGCTTGCGCCAGTCGGATGTCTGCCAGCGTTTCACCAGCCATGATCCCACCCAGGCCTGTGTTGTTGACCCGGTGGCTATCAGAAGCGCCACTGCAGTGGTGGCAGGACTCAGTGATCCGTGCAGCAGAGCGACCGTGACATTCATGACAACCGACCCCAACCAGACACCGGGCAGCGCCCGTCCTCCAAAACAGAGAACAGCCACCAGCGACAGGCCGGCGGCGGGAAATATCGGGCTTGCGTATCCGGGGCCGACAGCCAGCATCAGCCCAAATCCACCCAGGAGTGCGTAAGACAGGGCAATGTATGGCGTCAGGCGAGCGGTCGATATAAAATCGGTCGGTCTGTCTTCGAGTATGTTTCTAAAGGATTTCAGCATGATAAGACCCTTTTTAACTATTCATAACTTTTCGTATAGTCTCTTCAAGCAGTTTCCCGGAGACAGGCTTTGTCAATACCCCGAAATTATTGGACTGTCCCAGGACATCATTCAACTCAAAGGCAGACAAGACAATTGCCGGAATCGAACTATTCATGGTGCGCACCTCCTTCAACATTGCCTCACCATCCATCACCGGCATCTTGAGGTCGGTGATGATAATATCCGGATGGTGTTCACGGTAGGCGGCCAAGCCTTCAGCTCCATCTTTTGCGGTTATCAGTACGCCGACAATACGGGACAGGAACAGTCTGTACTGCTCCCTGGTGTCATCGTCATCTTCGACATACAAAACGGTAAGACGTTTCAGTTGATCCAGATCCTGTCTGGCGAGATCAATGGTTTTTTTCCGCAGCAGCTCTGCCGGTTTGATCCATTTCTCCAGTACAGCGGCAAGCTCCGCTTTTCTGAACGGTTTTGAAATGAAGTCGTCCATACCCGCTCTCAGGCATTTGTCCCGATCCTCTTTCATAGCGTTGGCGGTTAATGCGATAATCGGTACCATCTGATTGAGAACTGGCGACTGCGGATCACGGATTGCGGCAGTTGCCTCAAAACCGTCCATCTCCGGCATCATGCAATCCATCAATACCAGATCATAATTAACCCTGGTGAGCGCCTCCACCGCTTCTTTGCCATTATTCGCAATGTCAACAGAATAGCCGAGCAAATGCAGCATGTATTCAGCCATTTTCTGATTGATTTCAACGTCTTCAGCCAAAAGGATATGAGCGGTAAGATCCCCGATTCTGGCAGGTGTGTGAGGAGTAACAGCCGGTATTTGGTCAACTCTCTCCTGCGAGACTTTCACCTCTTCGTAAGCTGCCAGTTTAAAGCGGACGGTAAACCAGAAAGTAGAGCCTTTACCCTCTTCGCTGGTAACGCCGATTTCGCCACTCATCAGCTCTGCCAGTTGCCTGCAGATCGATAATCCCAGGCCGGTGCCGCCATATTTGCGGGTGGTTGAGGAATCCACCTGGGTAAATGGGGTAAAGATGGCGTCAAGGCGGGATTTTGGTATGCCGATTCCGGTATCCTCTACTGCAAACCTGACTGTAACAGAGCCATCCTTGTCTGATACGAGAGTTGTGTTTATGGCAACTTCGCCTTGATGGGTAAATTTGAGGGCGTTACCGACCAGATTAATCAGAATCTGGCTGACTCTGGTCGGGTCTCCGTGAATACGCAACGGTACGGCGGGATCAATCCGGCAGGAGAGCTTAATCCCTGTTTTATCAGCCCGATACGCTAATAACTTGACTATATCGTTCAGTGTTTGCTGCAAATCAAAGTCAAGCAGTTCCAGGTCAAGTTTGCCGGATTCAATTTTTGAAAAATCAAGGATGTCATTGATCAACTCGAGCAGATTTTCACCGCTCCTGCTGACTATTTCGACATATTCCCGCTGCTCGGCGTTCAGATCGGTTTCCAGAAGAATGTCGGACATGCCGATCACTCCATTCATCGGTGTGCGAATTTCATGACTCATGGTGGCCAGAAAATCACTCTTAGCGGAGTTCGCCTGATCTGCGGCATCGCGAGCCTGCTTTAGCTCGTTTTC
>CAIMXI010000183.1 GCA_903845365.1 uncultured Geobacteraceae bacterium
AGAGATGGATGGTTTTC
Source organism: uncultured Geobacteraceae bacterium (assembly GCA_903845365.1). GTDB lineage: Bacteria > Desulfobacterota > Desulfuromonadia > Geobacterales > Pseudopelobacteraceae > JACRCG01. Next base: position 18 of record CAIMXI010000183.1, read on the forward strand.
AGGCGACCGCTATGATCCGCGACCCGAAATCTAAAGTTTTGAACCACAAGGTTCCGATCATAGCCATGACCGCCAACGCCATGAAGGGGGACCGTGAAAAATGCATTGAAGCCGGAATGGATGACTATCTGAGCAAACCTGTGAAAAAAGAGGTACTGGCGGCAGTGCTTGAGAAGTGGGGGTAATTCTCTTCATAGTCCAGCAACAGTGACAGGCAATAGAATTGCTTTAAATAGTCCATCGTTACTTGACCATTTCATTGCAAAATTGTAAGGTATTTTCAAAGCGGCTCAGTACACTTCAACAAAGAAAATTTACTACAGAGGAGGAGACAGAACCATGAGCACATTGATAGTTATCGGTTATAATGACAAATTTAAAGCGGAAGAGGTTCGGCTCAAGTTTTTGAAACTCCAGAAGGAGTATCTCGTCGACCTGGAAGACGCGGTTGTCGCTATCAAGGACGCCAAGGGAAAGGTTAAGCTTAATCAAGCTGTCAACCTTACTGCAACCGGAGCCGTGAGTGGCGGTTTCTGGGGTACGCTGATCGGTATGATCTTCTTAAATCCGCTCCTAGGTTTTGCAGTGGGGGCAACGGCTGGAGCGATTTCGGGCGCTCTCAGCGACATTGGAATCAACGATGAATTCATGAAGGAACTTGCCGCCACCATGACTGATGAAAGTTCCACTCTCTTCGTCCTTGTACGACATTCAACCGCTGACAGGGTACTTGAAGAGCTGAAAGGTGTCGGAGGAAAGGTACTCAAGACGTCTCTTTCCCATGAAGATGAGACAAAACTGCTGGTGGCGTTGAACGGTTAACAGACGGGCTTCGACCCATATTTGTCTCTTCGTCAAACACACTCACCATGGCAGAAAGGAACACAACAATGAGAAACAAATTTCTCGGTACAGGCGAACAGGGTTATCATAATTTACTTTTAATACTCCTCGCGACCGGCCTTGTGCTTGTCACAGAAATTGTAAATAGCTCCATTGAGGCACTTTGCGACTTTGTCGAGGAGCGCCACAATGAAAAAATAAAGATTATCAAAGACATTGCCGCTGCTGCGGTCGGCATCAGCATTGTCGTATGGGGCGTTGTGTGTGCTGTGGAAGTTGGAGAAATCTGGGTATATCTAAAGAAGCAGTGACTGAATTTACACCTTACGGGTGAGTGACATATCCTGATGTACTGCACCAGCCGGGAAAACCGAAGTGGAGATGCCATACGATGCATAATAATCTGACGCAGCAAGGTGAAATTATTTGGCATGCATCATCCGACCAGGACGTCATGACCCGTCTGGGTACACGTACGGACGGATTGAATGATGGGGAAATTATTGAAAAACGGCAGCGCTTCGGTGCCAACACCCTTGCCAGATCCGGTGGGACAAGCCCCTGGCTTATCTTCTGGCGCCAGATCAATAACCCGATCGGCTGGCTGCTGATTGCAGCCGGTGCCCTGGCTGTTGGACTTAAAAAACCCACCGATGCAGCGGTTGTATTCGGTGCAGTGGTCATCAATGCCATCATCGGCTTCATTCAGGAATATCGGGCCGGCAAAGCTATTGAGGCACTTGCGGCCATGATTCCTGAAGCAGCAACAGCCATCAGGAACGGGCAGTCCATCGCAGTGTCGGCGGACGAGTTGGTGCCAGGTGATGTAGTAACATTGCAGAGTGGTGACAAAGTCCCGGCTGATCTACGATTGATAAAGGTCAAAAACCTGCTTGTCGAGGAAGCTGCCCTGACAGGAGAGTCTCTGCCGGTGGCAAAGCGCTCCGATGCGGTTCTGCCGGACTCACCGCTTGGCGACCGTTTTTGCATGGTCTACAGTGGCACCCTGGTGGTACAGGGTACAGCCACCGGCGTGGTGGTCGCCACAGGGAACAGCACCGAACTGGGGCGGATCAATGCGCTTCTCAATCAAACCACACAACTGGAGACCCCGCTGACCCGGCAACTGGCCAAGGTCAGCACCGGGATCACTGTTGCTGTAGTGGTCGTGGTGGCGGTTCTGATCGCTTTCGGCATCTGGATCAAGGACGCCCCAGTGGGTGAAGCTCTTATGGTTGCCGTCTCTCTGGCCGTGGCGGCAATCCCAGAGGGGCTGCCGGCGGTTATCACCATCTGCCTGGCCATCGGCGTCCGGCGGATGGCCGAACGGCATGCTGTTGTCCGTCATCTTCCGGCGGTGGAAACACTGGGGTCCACAACCATCATCTGCTCTGACAAGACCGGCACCCTGACCCGTAATGAGATGACGGTTCAGGTGGCATGGCTGGAAGGGCACGAATATCGGTTTTCCGGTATCGGCTACGCCCCTGAAGGCGAGATTGAACACGATGGTGTCTGTCTGACGACAATTCCTCCGTCACTGCAGGAACTGCTCTCCATTGCCGTCCTCTGTAATGATTCCGCGCTGCGCTCTGAGGGTACCAGTTGGGCCATCACCGGCGATCCGACAGAAGCCGCTCTGGTGGTTGCCAGTCAAAAAGCGGGGTTGAATGCCCACGAATTCCGAAATTTAAACCAACGGCTTGATGTCATACCCTTCGAGTCGGACACCAAGTTCATGGCCACGCTGAACCGGATTGAAGGCAAGAAACGCATTCTGCTCAAGGGGGCACCGGAAACAGTCATTGAGCGCTGCAACATGGACAAGGCGGAGCAGCAAACAGTGAATGAAGCCATGGCTACCTATGCCCGCCAGGGGATGCGGGTAATTGCTTTTGCTCATCGCATGGATGTTGCAGAAGAAGAAATTTCTGCCGATGATGTTGCACAAGGGCTTCAATTTGCCGGGCTGCTCTGCATGATTGATCCTCCCCGTACCGAAGCCATGGACGCCATAAGGATCTGCCATAGTGCCGGCATCACGGTCAAGATGATCACAGGCGACCATCCCGTAACGGCCGAAGCCATTGGCCGGCAACTCGGACTGCTCCAGCATGGGCAGGCTGCCCTGACGGGGCGCGACCTGGATGGTCTCTCTGATACAGAGTTACAGTCGGCTGTCATGAGTACCAATGTTTTTGCCCGCGTAGCGCCGGAACATAAAATCCAGCTCGTACAGGCTCTCCAGGCTCAGCGCCACGTGGTTGCCATGACCGGCGACGGCGTCAATGACGCCCCGGCTCTCAAACGGGCCGATATCGGGATTGCCATGGGTATTACCGGCACAGCGGTATCCAAGGAGGCGGCCAAGGTAGTCCTGATGGATGACAATTTTGCGTCCATCACCGCAGCGGTTGAAGAGGGACGCCGGGTCTATGACAACCTCATAAAGTCCCTGGCATTTGTGCTGCCCACCAATCTGGGACTGGCTTGTACTCTGTCAGCATCGATGTTTTTCTTCCCGACAGTGCAGGTCGACGGGGTGAATGTGCTGCTCCTGGCCATGTCCCCCAGCCAGACACTCTGGATCAACCTGGTGGCAAGCATTACTCTGTCGATCCCGCTGGCCTTCGAAATACTGGAGCCAAACGCCATGCGGCGCATGCCCCGTTCTCCCGACGAACCGGTCTTTTCGGGTTTCATTATTGCACGCCTGATCATGGTGGCCCTGCTCATGTCTGCAAGTGCCTGCGGTCTGTTTCTCTGGGAATATTTCCGGATCATTGGTCCTGAACCGGTGACTTCCACCCGGCATGCAATGGCGCTGGCCGAAGCACAGACGGTCTGCGTGACCAGCATTACCTTCACCCAGATATTCTATCTGCTCAACTGCCGATCTTTGCGTGATTCTCTCTTTTCCCAAGGGGTATTCAGCAATCCGGCAATTTTTATCGGCATCGGCCTCCTGCTGCTGCTCCAGTCATGTTTCATCTATCTGCCGCCGCTACAGACACTTTTTGCTTCGACAGCACTCGACATCAAAGACTGGTTGTATGCCATGGCAGCGGGAGCGATCGTACTGCCGGTGATATCGCTGGACAAATGGATCAGGAACCGTAAACTTCAAAGGCCTGAGAATCAATAGGTTGAGACAGTCATTTCATGAAATAAATTTCCAGTTGATGGTCACAGCTTAATTTCAGAATGATGGCTGCCGTAAGTCAACCACGTCCGCCGAGCCGTTAAACCCGGAAGGTACATGTGCAGCATGAAGAACATACTGATTCTATTCGCACATCCGCGCTATGAAAAGTCACGGGTCAACAAGGCGCTGCTTGAAGGCATTCACGGTCAGGACGGCATAACCGTCAATGACCTCTACGAGATTTATCCCGACTTCAACATCGACACTGCCCGAGAGCAGGAACTGCTGCTGGCGCACCAGATCATCGTCTGGCATTACCCTTTGTTTCAGTATGGGCCACCGGCCATGATCACACAGTGGATGGACCTGGTACTCGAGCATGGCTGGGTTCACGACGCGGGGGGCAACCGACTCGAAGACAAGCAGATTTTTGCAACAATCACCTCCGGCGGCTCGCGTGAAAGTTACTCCCACAGCGGATTCAATCGTCATACCATGCCTGAACTGCTGTTCCCGCTGAAGCAGACGGCACACCTCTGTCGGATGACATGGCTCCCCCCCTATGTGGTGCAGGGAACCTACTGTCTGACAGACGAAATGCTGGCGGATTACGGGGAACAGTACCGTCAGGTTCTGGTCAGGCTGGCCCAATCACCTCCCCTGAAATTGTTCAAGGGGTACGACTTCCTCAATGACTGGATCGCAGATGTGAACCGAAAGAAGCAGCCATGACCGACAGTATACTCGGCCAGGCAGTCGTGTACCTTGCTGCGGCGCTGATCTGCGTGCCGCTGGCCAAGCGCCTGGGGATGGGGTCTGTGCTGGGGTACCTGCTGGCTGGCATCCTCATCGGCCCTTTCTGCCTCGGCTTTGTCGGGCATGAGGGAGAAGGCATCATGCACTTCGCCGAATTCGGCGTCGTTATGATGCTCTTCCTGATCGGCCTCGAGCTGGAACCGGCCCATTTCTGGAGAATGCGCTCCAGCATCCTGGGGCTGGGGTCGCTGCAGTTTGTCCTGACAACCCTCGTTCTGACGGGGGGACTCCTGCTGTTGGGTCTCGGCTGGCGGGGGGCACTTGCTGCGGGACTGGCCCTTTCCATGTCATCGACGGCGATTGTGCTCCAATCGCTGAAGGAAAAGGGGCTCGGGAGCTCTCAGGCCGGTTCCGCATCATTCGCCGTGCTGCTGTTCCAGGATATTGCCGTGATCCCGATTCTGGCATTGCTTCCCTTTCTGGCCATACAGGCCGGCTCAGGAGCGGTTCACGGCGAGACCCCTGCATTCCTGGACGGCCTGCCAGTCTGGGTGAAGGCCGGGTCGATCTTCTTTGCCGTGGCCGCAGTCATAATCATGGGACGCTATATTGTGGTCCCCTTTCTCCGCATCATAACTAAAGCCAGCGTTCGGGAGCTCTCTGTCGCCGCTGCACTGCTGATCATTGTCTCCATTGCCTTCCTGATGAAGCTGGTTGGCCTGAGCCCTGCGCTCGGCGCGTTCCTTGCGGGAGTGCTGCTCGCCAACAGCGAATTCCGCCATGAACTGGAAAGCGACATCGAGCCGTTCAAGGGGCTGCTGCTCGGTCTCTTCTTCATCGCGGTGGGGGCGTCCATTAATTTCAGACTGTTGTCCGACAGCCCGGTCACCATCCTTTCTCTGGTGATGGGGATCATCGTGCTCAAGGCCGCGGTGCTGTTCGCAGCGGGCAAGCTGTTCCGGCTTTCCTTCGATCAGAACAGCATCTTCGCCCTCGGCCTGTCTCAGGTCGGGGAGTTTGCCTTTGTTCTCTTCGCCTTTATCAATCGGCTGGGGATCATAGGCGGCGACTGGATCGATACGCTGATGGCCGTCACCGCCATCAGCATGACCATGACTCCTCTGTTGCTGATGATGAACGAACGGCTGGTTCTGCCACGGTTCGGCACCCGTGAGCAGGTGGAAAAGGAAGCGGATTTTATCGATACGGAGCATGCAGTCATCATAGCCGGGTTCGGCTCCTTCGGCAGCACTCTGGGGCGTTTTCTCCGGGCCAACGGCGTGCAGGCTACCATCCTGGACAATGATTCAGACCAGGTTGACCTGTTACGTAAGATGGGATTCAAGGTCTTTTACGGCGATGCAACCCGACTGGACATCCTCCATTCTGCGGGGGCTGGCAGCGCCCGCATCCTGTTCATCGCCATAGACAGCCCGCCGACCGTCAGCAATCTGGTTGAAACGGTGAAAAAACACTTCCCCAAGCTGCAAATCATGGCCCGTGCCGGCAACAACCTCGATGCCCACGAGCTGCTCGATCTCGGGGTAAACCATATATATCGCGGTTTTCTCGACACGTCCGTACGAGCGGGGGTTGATGTTCTAACGAGTCTCGGATACCGGCGGTACAGCGCGACCCGAGCCGGGCAGAACTTTATGAAGTACGACGAAGCTGCAATTCACCATCTTGCTCCGTATCGCCACGATGCAAGTGATTACATCTCCAATTTCAGAGAGCAGATCCGGCTGCAGGAACAGCTGCTTGCCAGCGACCGCGCCAGCATCCATAGCCAGAATGACCGTGCCTGGGACACGATCGGGCCGGTGACGGCAGCAGAGGAGAGCGGGCTCCATCCAGACGGTCAAGAGAAAGGCGTCTAAGCGAGAGATGGCTGTGTTCATAAGTATTGGTGCCGTAACAGGCGCACTATTCGGCGGCTGAGTCGCTGCACCGGCGACGGAATGACGTTTGGCTCCCCCTGGACGTGGGAACTCTATGGCGGTATCGTCGGTCTGTTGCTGGGGCTGATGGATATTGAGCCGCAGCCTGGAATTGATTACTAAAAACGTTGCCGCAAGGAGCAGGAAATGAGATTGTTCACTGCCATACTATTTCTGCTGCTCACAGGAGTGACCACTGCCATGGCAACAGAAGAAGCCCCCTACACGGTTATAAAAACTGACGATATTTTCGAGCTGCGCGAGTACGCACCTCAGGTACTCGCCGAAATCATTGTTGACGGAGACCTCGAAGGTGCCGGCAACAAAGCTTTTAGACCGCTATTTCGCTATATCTCCGGTGATAACAAATCACGCGGCAAGATTGCTATGACGGCTCCTGTTTCGCAGGAACAGACGGGGGAGAAAATATCCATGACCGCTCAGGTCAGTCAGCAGAGTGTACAGGGAAAGTGGGCTGTAAGCTTTATGATGCCGACTTCATATACAATGGAAAATCTGCCGACTCCCGATGATCCAAACATCAAGTTGCGGCAGGTTCCTGCCCGCCAGGTGGCTGCCGTTCGCTATTCCGGGTTCTGGAGTGAGAAAAAATATCTGCAGTATAAACAGGAACTGGAAAACTGGATAGCAGCCAAAAACCTGAAAGTCATTGGCGAGCCGGTCTGGGCTCGCTACAACCCGCCGTTTACACTCTGGTTCCTGCGTCGAAACGAGATACTGATTCCGATAGCTTCAGAATGAACAAAGAGATTGTCTTGAAGGAGATGATATGAACTTAAGTGAATTGTTCCAACAGCAAGGCCTGGGGATTATGGCCACAGCATCAAAAGATGGCCGCGTCAACACAGCCGTTTATGCTCGTCCACATGTTATAGATGAAGAGACCATGGTATGGGGCATGACCGAGGGGCGGACTTATCGGAATATTACCGAGAACCCGCTGGCCTCATTTCTGTTCAAGGCTTCAGGTCCCGGTTTCAGTGGCATCCGTCTGGCTTTGGAACTATTGAAAACAGAAGAGACCGGCCCCATTCTGGCAAAAATCAAAGAAAACGCAGATACAACTGTTGGCCCCGGTACCGGGGCTGCTGTCATCCACGCTGCCTGGTTCACGATCGCTGAAGTGCGCCCGCTTATATAATGAGAGCGCCACGTTTCCCAATTAAAGTGTTCTACGATGGCTCATGCATCGTCTGTGCTGCCGAGGTAGTCGGTCTCGGTCCGCTTGTTTTCTGTAAGCAGAGTCATGTCCTGGCCAAACAGACAGGAATTGCATATGGGATATACTCTTTGCTAGCCAGATGAACGTTGATTTGCTGGTGTGATTTGTCATAAAGATGGAAAAATTGACCTGCATCAAAGGATCTGAATTCATGGAGATATAAAGTTGCTCCATGGATCTCCTAAAAGAACATGGCAAGACTTTGCCAATCATAATGCTTCTGCTACAGATTATTTTTCCTCTTTACGGGTCGCTCTACATCTTTACTGTTGCAGATTTGAATGAAAGCGAACATACAGGGGTAATAGCCTGCGCCCACACAGATGCTGATTCTGACCATGAACCAGGAGAAAAACACCAACAGGTCCTTCACTGCCACGTACTTGACGCGCCTTACGACACTGCATCCCGAA
>CAIMXI010000184.1 GCA_903845365.1 uncultured Geobacteraceae bacterium
AATCAGCGACGGAGCCATGCAGACCGAATCCATGCTGCAGCGTATTTCCGCAGCTCTCGAAGAACAGAGCGCCGCTGTACAGGAAATCAACGTCAATATCACCTCACTGAACAAGGTAGCTGAATCAAATGCCGCTGCTTCGGAGGAGATAACTGCCACAGTGGTGGAACTGGCGCGACTCGCGGATAATACCCGCAAGGAAGCAGAACAGTTCCAGGTTTAAAGTAAAGTTCCAAGGGTAACCATTTATGTCGCATACAAAATCTACGCACAAAATTGACCAACTGCTTTCCGGTCTCAAAATGGCTGCCAGCAATCTCAAGCAATCGCTGGAGGAGGCACAGATCGTTACTGCACCGGCAGCGCCGCGTGTAATGAAGAGCAGGCAAGATATTGTGAGCACCCTGATGAGCGAGGTCGAGCGACGCTACGGCATTGCCCCCGGAGAACAGGTGGAACGAAAGCTGGTTCGTATTTTCGAAGCGATGACTTTTGAGGAACTTGAAAAGTGGAGTCAGTCACTTTTTTCACCTTATGCCATCGAGGCTGAATGGCTTTCTTTGGTGGAGTGTCTTACCGTACACGAAACCTATTTTGACCGCGATAAGGAGCAGATGTCTGTACTCTCAAGCGAGGTTCTGCCACGTTTGATAGAGAAGAAACACCGATCCGGCGATTACCGGATTCGCATCTGGTCGGCCGGCTGTTCGAGCGGTGAAGAGGCATACAACCTGACAATGCTGGCGCTTATGGCGCTTAAGGATGCTGGCTTTGCCCTGGAGCGGGGCGATGGATCGATTGTGCCGGTAGCGACCTGGAGTCTCTATGTACTCGGAAGCGATATATCCTCCCAGATGATCCGTATAGCCAAAAGCGGAATCTATACAACCGGCGAGATGGGATCATTCCGCGCAATGAATCCGCTGCTGTGGCGCTTTTTTGATGAGCTGAAAGAGCAGGATGAAGCCGGCTCCGGCGGCCGCAGCATGAGGGTCAAGCTCTGTGCATCCTCGCTCACCGGCTTTCGGCGGCATAATCTGATGGATATGATGGTTGAGGCGGCTCCCTTCGATCTGATCGTCTGTCGCAACGTACTGATCTATTTCGGCAATAACAAAATCAAGGTGCTGGAAAATCTGTGCAGACCCCTGGCAACCGGCGGCACGCTGGTGCTGGGGGCGACCGATGTCATACTGAATCAGCAAGGTCTGGAACGTCACCAGCATAACGGCAATTTCTGGTACGAGAAGGTATGAGACAGGAGAAGAGTGTGGACGTAGTCATATTTCAGATCCAGGATCAGCTCTATGCTTTTGATTCTGTTGCGGTCATGGAGATCATCGATCCGCAGCCGGTGACGCCTCTGCCGTTTTCAGCAAAGGAGGTGGAAGGGCTGATAAATGTCTCCGGAAGAATTATCCTGCAGATTAACGTCGAGCAACGGTTATTGCAGGGTATTTTGACCGCTCCTGAGCGGGGAGCGGTCATAATTCTCGCTTTGGCTCGTGATATCTTCGCCTGTCGGGTCACAAGGGTACTCGCCCGGACAACCGTTGCAAATGAAGCCATTTCTGCCGTCGAAGGAGTTGATGGCACAAACCATGATGCGCTTCTGATCGGAGAATTTCTCTGGAAAGATGCTCTGGTGCTGCTTTTGGATCCCGCTTTTCTGCTGAGTGAGCTGGTGCCGGTCGTAAGAAATGAGAATGGTGCGGAAGATGGCGCAGGTCTGGTTACGGAAAGGTATGGGGGTAATCTTAGGCAGGATGCACCCCTGGTGGATGATTTTCCCTGCGTAGTTTTTAGCTGCAATGACGAGCTTTTTGCTCTGCGTTTTGCCGACGTGGCAGAAGTTGTGGAGTGCGGAGATATAACGCCACTGCCGGGGACACCACCGGAAATACAGGGCGCGTTGCTGTTGCGGGGTGCGCCGCTGCCGCTGCTCTCACTGCACGCGATTCTCTTTGGCGGAGTCGGGGGCAGCGTCATATCGTTCGCGGTGATTGTAAACCTTAACGGCTGCCGGGCCGGTCTGCTGGTAGAACGGGTTCTCGGTATCCGGCGTTTTTCGCGCAGCTCGCTGAGACCTTTAGCCGAGGAGCAGACGCTGCTGGAGGGGATTATTGCAACCAGTGACGATCGGATGCTGGCGCTGCTCCGGCTCTCATCCCTGGCTGCCGCAGAGCGTTTTGACGTCTGGCGGCCGTGGCTCATGTCCGGTGCAGAGACTCTGGACAGAAACAGACTCTGTTCGACGGCCCACGATAGTGCCATCAGGATGCTGCTCTTCAGGCAGGGGCAAGAGCTGCTGGCGCTGCCGCTTGAGATGGTAGAAAGGGTAGAGGAATATTTTGAACCGACAGCGACGCCGGGAGACGAATCAGACTGTTTGCACGGCGTGATTCAGGTTCAGGGCAATATTATTCCGGTCTGTTATGTCGATAAGCTGCTTCGCGGGATTTCCGGCGGTCTGCCATCTATATATCTGATCGTTATGAGTTCAGGCAAACGCTGTGCGCTGGCGGTTGAAAAGGTTGAGAGCGTTGTGTCAATCAACGCTGCCGACATGGAGCCGGCCAATTCCGGCAGCAAAGGTTATCTGAACGGCATAGCCACCTGGCGCGGCATGCTGGTATCTCTGGTTGATGGCGAAAGGTTGGTTGCATGAAGATAAAACTGCTTGTCATAGATGATTCCGCCTTCATGCGAACCGCCGTGCGCTTGATGCTGAAGGACGAT
>CAIMXI010000185.1 GCA_903845365.1 uncultured Geobacteraceae bacterium
CTTACCTTTGATTATTGTTGTGCGTCGCCTCTGTTCTACGCACATCTTTTTTGACTTTCACCCCCCTATATGCTACAAAAGTCCACTTTATTTCAAACGGATTCTTTCGATAATTATGGTTTTTAGTAAACCACCGGCTATGCCGGTGTGACTATAAAAGGCTCTGCCGTTCCAGCATGGTTGATTTTATCTGAGCCATATCTACAAGAGAATATTAGGGAATCCAATAATGAAAGCTGAACTCAGATTACACATCAGGAATGAGTATAATGCTTGAACCGTCCTGTTTTTGACTCTGATTTTCAGCCCCTTTTAGGGGCTTTCCTCAAGCCCCCCGCTCTGCGGGTGGTTATGACTTATAACGTAAGGAGCAAAAATGAATCACTTTCAGTACAAAGGCACCGCACTCTACGCCGAGGAAGTCGCACTCGCTGACATTGCCACAAAAATCGGCACACCTTTCTACGCTTATTCTCATGCCACCCTGACCCGTCACTTTAAGGCTTTCGACGACTCTTTTGCCTCCGTACCTCATACGATCTGCTATTCGGTCAAAGCGAACTCCACGCAATCGGTTTTAAAAACATTCATCAACCTAGGTGGCGGGGTGGATATCGTTTCCGGCGGTGAACTCTATCGGGCGCTTAAAGCGGGCGTGGAACCGAAAAAAGTTGTGTATTCTGGTGTCGGTAAAAAGGATGATGAGATTGAATTTGCCCTTACCACCGGTATTTTGATGTTTAATGTGGAGTCCGAGCAGGAGTTGACCCGCATATCCGATATTGCCAGCCGGCTGGGAAAGAAAGCCGGAATAGCGATCCGCGTCAATCCTGATGTTGATCCAGGCACCCACCCATATATCACCACCGGTCTGAAAAATGCCAAGTTCGGCATCACAATCGATCGTGCCATGCAGGAGTACGCCCGTGCGGCATCTCTCCCCGGCATTGATGTAATCGGCATTGATATGCACATCGGTTCCCAATTGACCAAAGTCAACCCTTTCGTCGATTCCATCGAAAAACTCAAAATAATGATCGGCAATCTGCGGATTCAGGGAATCGATCTGAAATATTTCGACTGCGGCGGCGGCCTCGGAATCCAGTACAACGATGAAGAGCCGCCTCTGCCGGCTGATTACGGCAAGGAAATAGTCGCCGCAACCAAAAATCTCGGCCTGCACCTGCTCTTCGAGCCGGGGCGCAACCTCGTCGGCAATGCCGGTATCCTGGTGTCAAAATGCCTCTACACCAAGGCGCGTGACGAGAAAAACTTTATCATGATTGACGCCGGTATGAATGATCTGGCGCGCCCTGCGCTGTACGGTTCCTTTCATGGCGTATTGCCGGTGGAAAAAAATCAGGATGGTATGATCGTCGCCGATATCGTCGGCCCGATCTGCGAATCGGGTGACTTTCTCGTAAAAGAGCGTGAAGTTCCGATGTTCAAACAAGATGACCTGATGGCCTTTACCTCGGCAGGTGCGTACGGCTTCGCAATGAGCAGCTCTTACAACAGCCGTCCACGCGTTGCCGAAGTAATGGTCAAAGGAGACAAATTTGAGGTTATCCGTGAGCGGGAAACAATCGAAGACCTGATCAAGGGTGAAAGAATCGCGTCGTTTTTGCAGTTATAAATACAGGGAGGTATTCAGTCATGTTCAGAGGAAGCATAGTTGCAATCGTTACACCATTCAGTAACGGAACAGTTGATGAGAATAAGCTGCGTGAACTGGTGGATTTTCAGATTGAAAACGGTACCGATGCCATTGTTGCCTGCGGCACCACCGGCGAGTCGTCAACCCTGGATAATGAAGAGCATCTAAACGTCATCAGGATTGTGTTTGAGCAGGCCAACAAGCGTGTTCCGGTTATTGCGGGAACCGGTTCCAACTCTACAGCCGAGGCTATTGAAATGACCCGTAAGGCGAAGGAAATCGGTGTTGCCGGCGTGCTGCTGGTTACCCCCTATTACAACAAGCCGACCCAGGAAGGACTCTACCGTCACTACACCGCCATTGCCTATGCCGTTGATATCCCCCAGATCCTCTACAACGTGCCGGGTCGCACCGGCGTCAACCTGCTCCCGGAGACCGTGGCGCGTCTGGCTCCTCATAAGAACATCGTGGCCATCAAGGAGGCCACCGGTTCTCTGCAGCAGGCTTCTGAGGTCATAGCACTATGCGGCGACCAGATCGACGTATTTTCCGGCGATGACTTTATCACCTTCCCGATGATGGCCTGCGGCGCCAAAGGGGTTATTTCGGTTCTGGCCAACATCATGCCAAAGACAGTCGCTGAATTGACTGACGCTTTTTTTGCAGGTGATATGGAAAAAGCGCGTCAACTACACCTGGATACCCTGAAAATTGGTAATGCCATGTTCATTGAAAGCAATCCGATCCCAGTCAAAACGGCTCTCGGCCTAATGGGAAAATGCTCAGGCGAGCTGCGCCTGCCGTTATGTGAGATGAGTGCGGCGAATAAGGCCAAGCTGGAAGCGATTATGAAAGAGTACAAGCTGATTTAGGAGCGCTTTATGGGACAGGCCGCAAAGAAACTACATTTCACCAGAGAAGAGTATATTGAGTGGGAAGCGCTTCAGCAAGGCAAGCATGAATATGTGGCGGGTGAGGTATTTGCCATGGTTGGCGTTCGGCAGGTACATTCAATTGTTGCGGATAACATCTTTGCTGATTTGCACCATTGAATTGAAGGGGAAACCGTGTCGGCCCCACGCTGCAGAAATGAAGCTGATGGTTTCAGCGGTAGATGCCTTTTTCTACCCTGACGTGATGGTAAGTTGTGATGAGAGGGATGCCAAAGCGGATCTCTTCCTCGAACATCCAACTCTGATCATTGAAGTTCTGTCTGATTCGACTGCAAGTGACGACATGGGGCTGAAGTTTGAGTTTTATCGTTGTATCGATGAGCTTAAAGAGTATGTCCTTGTTGATCCTGAGCGTCTGAAAATATGGCTCTACCGGAAGAACAAGGCTTGTGAGTGGGTACTTCACGAGTATCCTAACAGGGTTGATGTTCTGTTTGAAAGCGTTGGTTGCAGGCTTACTCAAGAGGATATTTGAAGGAGCAGATATATGATCAAAATAGCTGTATGCGGCGCTGCAGGACGGATGGGGCAGCGTATCATTACCTCCATAATTGAAGCGGAAGGGGTTGAGCTCTCCGGAGCTCTGGAGCGTCCGGGTCATCCGCAGACAGGGCAGGATGCCGGTGTTGTAGCCAGCTGCGGCTCGTTGGGGGTGAACATCTCCGACGATCTGAACTCTGTCGTTGCAGGGTGTGACGTGCTGATCGATTTCACCTCACCCAAGGTGTCGCTGAAGAACCTTGAAGTCTGTGTTCTCAAAGGTAAATCGATCGTGATCGGTTCCACCGGTTTTACACCTGACGAACGGGCGTTTGCCGCTGAGTTGGCTAAAGGTATCCCGGCTGTTCTCTCGCCAAACATGTCGGTGGGCGTTAACGTCTGTTTCAAGGTGCTTAGAGATGTAGCAAAGACACTCGGTGATGATTTTGATGTCGAGATAGTGGAACTCCATCACAACAAGAAAAAAGATGCTCCATCCGGAACTGCCGTGCGCATGGGCGAAGTCGTTGCCGAAGCTCTTGGGCGTGACTACGACAAGGTGGTTAACTGTCACCGCGAAGGGATCTGCGGCGAGCGGAGCAAGGAAGAGATCGGCATGCAGACAGTTCGCGGCGGAGACATCATCGGCGAACATACCGTCTACTTCATCGGCCAGGGTGAGCGCATTGAGATCTCCCACCGCGCGATGACCCGCGACATGTTCTCGCGTGGTTCAGTTCGCGCCGCGAAGTGGGTGGTAGGGCAAACGCCGGGGTTGTATAATATGCAGGATGTTTTGGGCTTGAAATAGGATAGAGAGGAGAAATGAAGTAATGGCAAAAATCAACGACAACTACCTGAAGCTGAAGGCCGGCTATCTGTTTCCTGAGATCGGTCGACGTGTGCGCGCCTTCGCAGAAGCCAACTCTGATGCAAAAGTTATCCGTCTCGGCATCGGCGACGTTACCCGTCCGCTGCCTCCGGCGGTTCGGAAAGCGTTTCATGATGCGGTCGATGATCTGGGCACTACTGAGCAGTTCGCCGGTTACGGCCCGGAACAGGGTTATGACTGGCTGATAAACGCCATCATCGAGAAATCCTACAAGCCGCTGGGGGTTTCGCTCAAGACCGAAGAGATGTTTATTTCTGACGGCTCAAAGTGCGACTGCGCCAACATCCTCGATATCTTTGCTCTGGACAATATCGTAGCCATAGGAGATCCGGTCTATCCGGTTTACAATGATACCAACGTCATGATCGGTCGCACCGGAGAAGCGGATGATAAGGGGTACTACGAGAACATCGTATACCTCCCCTGTAACGAGGCTAACGGCTTTATCCCGGAAATCCCGACCGGCAAGGTTGACATTATCTATCTCTGTTTCCCCAATAACCCGACCGGCACGGTGGCGAGCAAGGCTGAGCTTAAAAAGTGGGTCGATTACGCCAACGCCAATGATGCGGTGATCTTCTTCGATGCTGCATATGAAGCGTTCATCACAAATCCTGAGATCCCGCACTCGATCTACGAGATCGAAGGGGCGAAGAAGTGCTCCATCGAGTTCCGCTCCTTCTCCAAAACCGCCGGTTTTACTGGCGTTCGCTGCGGTCTGGTGGTAGTGCCGGAAGAGGTCATGGGAACCACCAGTACTGGCGAGCGCTACAGCTTCAACAAGCTCTGGCTACGCCGCACCACGACCAAGTTCAATGGAGCCTCTTACCCGGTTCAGCGTGCCGCCGCTGCGGTCTACAGTGATGAAGGGTGGAAGCAGACCAGGGAAATCACCGACTACTACATGGAGAACGCACGGATCATTCGCGAAGGACTTGGCGAAGCAGGCGTGACGGTCTTCGGCGGGGTGGACGCCCCTTACATCTGGCTCAAAACCCCGGGCGGCATGACCAGTTGGGAGTTCTTCGATAAGCTCTTGATTGAATGCAACGTGGTCGGGACGCCGGGAAGCGGCTTTGGCCCGAGTGGGGAAGGGTACTTCCGGTTATCGGCCTTTGGCCATCGCGAGAATGTGATCGAGGCGGTTGAGAGGATAAAGAAAAATTTGAAGTGAGGTGGCAAACTGACAGGCGACTGATAAAGTCGCCGTTTTAATGCTGTAAGCACAGGTAATAACTAGGTTTTATCTCACTACGGCAAAAACTGATAACGTTTTTGCTAATGTTGAGGAGTGGAAACATGGACTGCGTAAGGCTTCGCGGCAAGGTATACAATGTTGTGAACCGATTAGTGTCGTGCTTCAGCCAGTAAAATTTGAGACTTAAAACATCAATATGAGCATATGAGTTATTCTGTTATGTCTCTGATGTAGACTGTCATAGAAGAGACCCCATCAGCAAAGGAGCTATCTATGACGCAAAACCAACTTCAGTTTCAACCAGGACTCAGTTTAAGCAGTTTTCTAAATGACTACGGTACAGAGGTGCAGTGTGAGACCGCTTTGGAAAAATCACGATGGCCGAAAGGTTATATCTGTCCGGCCTGTAAGAGTCGCAGCCACTGTATTGTATGGCATGGCAAGGTAAAAACTTTCCAGTGTAATCTCTGCCATGCTCAAGTAACTTTAACATCAGGAACGATATTCCACGCCACAAAGCTGTCCTTGGTCAAATGGTTTCAGGCAATGTACTTTATGACACAGACCAAGAACAACATCTACGCTTTAGAGCTGAAGCGTCTCATCGGAGTTTGCTATCATACATCCTGGCGAGTAAAACACACACTGGCCCAAGTCATGAGCGAACGTGAAGAGACAACGATCCTGTCCGGTCGGGTTGAAGTTGATGATGCAAGCTTCCATAAGAAGTTTACCGCTGCTTTTTAATGCCATCTTTGCTGATCACGGTGAGATGGTATCCCACATTGAATGTATTTCCCAGAGATTCACTGAAATAAACTGGCAGTTAACTGGGCTGGGTGAACCTTAATA
>CAIMXI010000186.1 GCA_903845365.1 uncultured Geobacteraceae bacterium
GCGATGTCAATGATCCGCAGGCCTTAATCACTAAACTGGTATCCAGGCCGAATGTGTTCAAGTACAAAGAGGAATTGGGAACCAAACCAATGGTCTATTACATAACATAAGCAGGCAAAAGCCTGGAGGGGGTATTATGAAACGCATAGTGGTCGGGTTATTGATGGCGGTAATGGTTTTATCTAACGGGCTTGTTTACGGAGCCGCCATGCAGGACATAATTTACAAGGGAGACAAGGCCTCAGACGAAGTGATATTTCATGGCGATCAGCATCTGAAGAGAGGCTTAAAGTGTGACGACTGTCATAACAAGGGGATGTTCCCGGAAAAGAAAAAGGGTGCAACGGTTATAACCATGAAGGCGATCCAGCAGGGCAAACTCTGCGGAAAATGCCACAATGGAAAAGTGGCGTTCGGCATTGACCACCACTGTGACAGATGTCACCCGAAAAAAGGGGCTGATACGCTCATTTATGACTGATTGAAGTCAACTAAAAAGCTGGACATTTTAGGTAAATATGCTAAAAATCGGATATCATTTTTACACCGGTTCGCCGGTAAATATACTAAAGGAGATTAACATGAAAAAAATTGTAGCGATGATTGTAGCAGCAATGATGTCCCTGAGCTTCTCGATGGTTGCCGTCGCAGCCGAGGAAAAAGCCGCTGAAAAACCTGCTGCTGAAAAGAGTGAAAAAGTAGAGAAAAAGGATGCCAAGAAGGATAAGAAAGACGCAAAAAAAGAGAAAAAAGAGAAAAAAGACGATAAGAAAAAAGACGACGCCAAGCCTGCTGCCAAAGGCAAGAAGGAAGTTTCCGGCTGCTGATCGGATCATGCTGGCTGACTCTGACTCCACTCAGCACGGGATGTTATCATAAAATTTCACGTTGGATATTCGAGGGGCTGCCAAACGGCACCCCTCTTTTTATTGCTGATACTATCGGCAAATATTTAATTATCCAAGTGTATCAGACCATATACCCTTGGCCCAGTCTTCCGCCTGATGCCCAAGCAGTACAGACCGCTCCGGCGAGACGCCGCCTGCTGCCTTTTTTCCTGCAATTTTTTTAGTTTGTGGATCATATTCAAATACACCGGTAACGTAAATAGCTTCCCGCTCATTCACCATACTGTAACAGGTATTGGCCAGATATGGAGAGACAGGTTCCTTGCCGGCAAGCATTGCCATTACCGAAGCAGCCGCCGCCTTGCCCATGGTTGATGCCACAAAACCAGACTTTGGCATGGAACCGATTACATCGCCATCAGTAGCATCACCTATTATGTGGACGTCCTTATGTACTGAAGACTCAAATGAAAGTGCCGAAACAGGGGACCAGCGTCTGCCCTGAGGCATTAGTCCACCCATAAATGCCATGGAGCCGGCCTTCTGCTCTGGAATAATATTCAAAATTGCGCCAACGTACTCGCCAGATGATGCCACAACAGTGCGGGTTTCGGCCTTTATCTCCTTCACTTCCGAATCCGGGTGATACTCGACAATGCCCTCGTAATAATCTTTCCATGCCGCCTTGAAAAGTTTGGCTTTGGAGACAACGTCCTGGTTAGCATCCAACACAATAATTTTAGAGCCCTTCTTGTTATTCTTCAAATAGTTTGCAACCAAACATGCTCGCTCATACGGACCGGGGGGGCAGCGAAATGGGGCTTCAGGTATAGACATGACCATATTTTCCCCTGGCTTCATGGCCTTAAGTTCTTGAGTTAATTGAATAGTCTGCGGCCCCGCTTTTACTGCGTGCGGAAAAAGCTCCTGGGAACGTGCATCCATTCCCTTGATGTTGTCATAAATAAAATCTACTCCTGGCGAGAGAATAAGTCTGTCAAAAGCCACACTTCCCTTTGATGTCTCAACTTTATGAGAAACGGGGTCAATGGCCAAAATTTTTGCATTTAGTACGCTGATTCCATATTTTTTAGCCAGTGTGCTGTAGGAAAAAGTAATGTCTTTCATCTCCTTGAGACCAACTAATACCAGGTTGCTCACCGGGCATGATATGAAACTTGCCCTCTCTTCTATAAGTATAACATCAAGCTTCGGATCCATCATTTTGAGATATTTAGCCGCAGTTGCCCCACCAAATCCGCCTCCTGCAACAACAACTCTCTTCCCCTTTTTGGGCAGAATCTCGCCAGCGTGTACGTTAAATGCACGCGAACCGAACAAGGTGACCGCTCCGACACCTAATGCAGTATTTTTTATAAAATCTCTACGGTTCATTTAGTCCCCCTTATTTGCGTGTATAAAATATAACCAACTTATCCAACTCTGTAGCAGCTACACCTTTTATAAGCTCCATTTCTGGTGACTTTCTCTTGCCATCGCTAAATTCCTGTAGCACCACTTTGAGATAGCCAGGTGACTGGCCGGTAATGCGGGGGGTATCAGCAGATCCTTCGCCTTTTTTGCCATGACAGGCGACACAGCTTTCAGTCTCTACGGCCAGTTTTTTCCCCTTAAAGGCTGACTTAATCGGACTGTTTTTCCATTTCCATGAAGCAACAGCCTTTGAGATATCGTCAATCTGGCCATCGCTGTAACCCTTTGCAAGGTTGGCCATTACCCCGCCTGGCCGCAATCCATCACGGTATTCAACAAGGGATTTCTTCAGGTACCCGGCGTGCTGTCCACCTATGACAGGAATATAATTACCAGGCGACGCACCCTTCGTCCCGTGGCATCCAGTGCATGTTTCAGCCAACCGCTCTCCATCTCCAGGCACCCCGGCGATAGCCATAGATGCTGCATATAAAAGAAAAACCACAGCCATAAAAACTCTACCTTGCATTGATATACCTCCTGAAATTGAATATTTTTGAATTTGCATATTTCTTAAAGATTACCACAGCATCATCCAACGTCCATCATTTTTAACTCCTTTGCATTTTATTTCTGAGCCGAAGGTACGGAGAGTATAACGCTCTTCAGTACGTTCCGTAGCAGATTAAAGTTATATGGCTTACCGATTAAACCGGCAATATCAGCTCTGGAAATACGAGAAGTTATATTGGCTTCTCCAAAACCACTGGTGATTATAATAGGAAGTGCGGGGTTGCGTTTTTTAAGCTCATTGAACAGGGCATAACCATCCATCACCGGCATACCCATATCAGTCAGAACCAGGTTCGTCTGCGATGGCGTCGCTAATCGGCAGAGGAAGGTAAACTTTAAAGGTTGTTCCTCTGCCCAATTGACTAAACAGTTGCAGCGCTCCGCCTTGAGCCGTGACAATGCCAAGCACCGCCGACAGCCCCAGGCCCCGTCCGGTAAATTTAGTGGTATAGAACGGCTCGAAAATTCGATTATATGTCTCATCGCACATGCCACTGCCGTTGTCGGTCACGTCCAGACAGGCATACCAGCCGGCATGGATAATCTTGCCGAGATAATCCTTTTCCGACGATCCGGTTTTAATTACTGTCTTTGCAAGTATCACCCGAACTTCACCCTGCGCATCACCAATGGCTTCCGCTCCATTGGTGATTAAATTCGTTGCTATCTGCCTGATTTGGCTGGCATCAGCTTTAATTGAAGGAATGTCGGCGGCAATAGAGGCTATTATCTCCACATTCTGCTTGATGGTCGATCTCGATGTTTTAACCATTTCTTCAACTAATTCTGCAATATTGACCTGTGCCTGGACAAATTGAGCTTTCCCAGCGTATGCCAACATCTGGCGACAAAGTTCAGCGGCACGGGCAACAGCTTTTCCTATCGGTGGAATGTAATCGGGTGCTTTTCTGTAGTCCATCTCTATTAGTGAGCAGTGCCCCATGATTATTGCCAGAATGTTGTTGAAATCGTGGGCGATTCCTCCTGCGAGCACACCCAGGCTTTCAAGTCTTTGGGCTTGCTGGAGTTGCTGTTCAAGTTGCATTCTATCATTCTCCGCCTGTTTGCGTTCAGAGATATCACGATGAAAGCTGATGGCCACGGTTTCTCCGTCCAGGGAAATCAGACTTGCCTTCACCTCAAGCGGAAACAGATGCCCATCCTTATGGTAGTGCTCAACCTCGAATATGATGGTTTCTCCTGATAATAGGGCCTGTACTCTATCGGGGTTTGCTTCTACACCACCATAAATATCCAGATCTCTGATATTCATCCCCAGCATTTCCTGCATTTCATAGCCATGACTCTTTGCAAAAGCTTCATTGACCTGGATCAACTCTCCCTGCAGGGACATGATACAAATCCCTTCAGCGGCCTTATGAAATAATGCCCGATAGCGGTTTTCACTCTCTACCAACGCTAATTTTGCTTCCCTGCGTTCCGTTATGTCCCTGCCTACTGACTGGTACTCTATAATATTTCCACTTGCATCGAAAAAACCGGTGTGTGCCCATCTGCTCCAGCAGATTTTTCCGTCGGGCATGGCAATACGGCTCTCGGTTTCGACTATGGGGTTGTCTATGGAAATCGACTCGATACGCCTGACAGTTTCATCACGATCGGCTTCGTGCAGAAATGGGTAGAATGAAGTGCCAAGGATCTTTTCTTCAGGAATACCGGCAAAATTGACAAGTGATTCGTTTACATAGGTCAATATGCCACCCGGCAGATAACGATCAACAAATTCGGTCTGATTCTCAACGATATTCCGGTAACGCTCTTCACTCTGGCGCAGAGATATATCAAGCTGTTTCTTCTCGACTACACCATAAGCAATATCTGCCAGTAGCGTCACCAGATCCACGTCAGACTGGTCATAGTCGGTTGGTTTATTGCCGACCCCCAGAATTGCGACAATATTACCTTTACGAAATACCGGCACCACGAGTTCCCGGACAACAGCAGCATGTCCATCAGGCATCCCCTTACGATCCGGCATGGAGGCGTAGTCATTATGAATGACTGCATGGCGTACCCGGACGCAGTCAGCCCAGACACCGGCCAGAGAAATGTTGTAATGGCTTCCTGCTGCGGCGTCAGCCTTGCAGAATTTGGCGGCTGTTCGAGTAGACCACGCTTTA
This sequence comes from uncultured Geobacteraceae bacterium, assembly GCA_903845365.1. Taxonomy (GTDB): domain Bacteria; phylum Desulfobacterota; class Desulfuromonadia; order Geobacterales; family Pseudopelobacteraceae; genus JACRCG01. Next base: position 4,997 of record CAIMXI010000186.1, read on the forward strand.
AGCGTCAACATTTCCTGATCGGAACCCAGAAAATGATAAAAGCCGATACAACTGCCGGTCAGATTCTCCGCTTCATCAAGTGTTTTTCGCAGCAGCTCCTCAATGGAATGATTTATGGAATCTTCCATTAAACGCAGACGTGCGTCTATAATGCCTCGGGTGCGCTTATGTTCGGAAATATCCCGGATAGTGGAAAAGAGTATGCCGCCTTTCACAGCAGAATAGTTGGAGCAGACCTCAATATCTATGATTGAACCATTTTTATGTCGGTGTCTGGTCTCAAATCGTAATGCCCCTTTCTGGACAAGCAGTTCTGCACGCTTTGAAACATCCTCGGAACTTTCTATCGCATCAACCTCGGAGATGTGCATATTGACAAGTTCTTCACGGGGGTACCCCACCAGACGACAGTAGCTGTCATTGGCTGCCAGAATGTGACCTGTTACATCTACTAACAGGAATCCGTCCAAAGATTTAGTAATCATAGAGCAGAATTCGTCTGATTCAATATGTATCGGATTTTCAGGATTCATACTCACCCCCGAGGAGACACGAAAGTACATAAGAAGGAAAGGACTTTACATTTTCAGCGGAGTGACGATACCTCCGATAAAGAGTACCGTCAACACCAATTTAAGGCTCTTTTTCAGGATTACGTTCATGAATTTCCTCCACCTGCTGGCTTTCGCTAGAATTCCAGGAAACGCCTGTTCATTTTTGCTGCGGCGGATGATACGCTGGTCCCGAGGAAAGGCAGTGTTCCACCAGGAGCCTAAAGATAATCTTTTTGCGTATCTGAACGATGGCGCGCATGATGCCGAGGCACGAGCCGCCGAGCTGCATGCACGCTATGACCTTGAACCGCTTGCCCGGCTTTCTACCCGCTCCAATTACCGGAAAAATCTGTATCTGCTCGACTCGCTCGAAAAAGCAAGCCTGGGTCTTTCGCTTCCCTTTCCTGAGTACAGCGTAATAAAAGCCATGGATATCGGATCGCAAGACTGGTATTACGTATTCGCGCTTGAACGCTGGCTTCGGAAGCATGGCCGGTCGAACGGAGAACCCGTTGTGAAGCTGACCGGCATAGAACTGGACGCTTATGAACTCTGCGCCGCTTTCCGGTCGCGCATTGATTATGCAACCGCCTTCGCCGAGCAGACTGGAAACCCCAATGTTAGCTACGTTGTTGGCGATTTTCGGAAATGGCGGGAGCGTGGCCACGACATCCTGTTCCTGTTTTATCCCTTGGTACTGCGCTATCAGCAGCTACTCTGGGGGCTACCGATGCACACTTTCGACCCCGAGGGAATAGTGGCGAACGCGGCCGTATCAACCCGTCCGGGCGGCTGGCTGGTGGTGTTTTGTCATACCATGCCCGAACACAAGAAAATTTTGGATTTGTGCTGGAAGAACGGAGCGTTCGCGCTGCTCCGAGAGGGTGAGGTTGTGAGTACGCTGGTTGATTTTTATGTAGAAACACGTGATCGCCGCTTCTCCATCTGGGTGAAAACGTAAGGAATACGGCGTCGTTTGGAGTGATTATGACACAGGGCAACTTTGGAATATTGGACTTGGTACTAGGATTGTTGCTGTTAGGTGCGATGCTACTGGTAGGGTCGCTCTGGTTTGTGCGCAAACTGACGAAAGCTCTGCCACAAAGAACACAACGGTGTCAGGTCTCCACCCAAGACAATAAGAGCCTATCTATCAAGGTGGGTAAAGTTCATCTTGCCCACCCCCACCCGCCTGACGTGACTCTGGAGCGTCACTGGCTGCATTCCCACACTGGAGCGTGGGAACGATCTCAAATATGGTTTTCCATGACAACATAACCATACAGCCGTAGTCCGTCATGTTCTCTCTGGTGTCGCCAACTATCAAGCAGAATGCTTACTGCATTTAACACTATTTCCAACTCTTAAATACTGCTACTCCACCATCCGCCAGATCGTGGTGTTTCTCCTTTCGTGTGCGGTTTTGGGCAAAAAAAAGCCCCCAAGGCTGGATGCCGAGGGGACCGATGAAGGGGACTTCTTTATGTTTACCTTGAGACTACAACCCGAGGAATGAGTTAATCACCTTCTGCACCTCAGCAATGGATACACCTTTGCTGCTGTCCAGATCCACGCAGACATCCACCGTTTTCAGTCCCAAGAACATATTTATGGCGCTCTGAACTTCTGCGATGGTAACTGTGCTGTTATTGTCGCAGTCGCCTGGCTTTTGCACGGCAAAACTGCCAGTTACGGTGCAGTTGCCGGTTATGGCTCCGGTGGTATAGGTAGTACCACTCAGGCTGCCGGTACCACAGCCATTTGCTGCGGAGATTCTGTACCCGGTATCAGGAGTCAGGGTGCAGGTGGTTGTATTGCCGCTGGTTACCGGCGTTATGCACTGGATGCTGCCGTTGCCGCTTGTGCTACCGGTGACGGTGTAGCTGGCGGTGGCAACCGTGATTGTCTTCTGAACTTCACTGGCTGCGGCGTAGGTACTGTCACCCCCTTGGGTAGCCCGTACCGTTATGGTGCCGGAACCGGTGATGGTTAGGGTGCTGCCGGTAAGTGTTGCAGGGCCGCTGACTATAGTAAATGTTACCGGCAGGCCGGACGTTGCGGTGGCAGATAGGGTTATTGCCGGGTCGCCGTAAGTTGCGGTTGTCGGTGGGTTAAAGATAATACTTTGGCTGGCGCCAACGGCAATGGTCAGTGTTCCGGCGGTATAGGTAATGTTGTAGTTACTTGCCGTGCCGGATGTGAATACAGCGTTGCTCGGCGTAATTGCGTGGCTGCTTCCTACAGCGGCTGTAGCTATTGCGGTGGCTGCATAAGTGTAGCTGACGCTGCCGATGCTGTCACTACCTGCCAAACCTAACGTGGTGAAGCCTGGTGTCGACGGGTTACCTGCTCCAAAAACGCGGCTTATGTTGTTGGCGGTGACGGTCAGCGAAGCTTTGCCGACAACAATGTTGGCTGTAACATCGCTGGCGGCAGTGTAATTGCTGTTACCGGTCTGGGAGGCTTTGATTATTATGGTGCCAACTCCGGTGATAGTCAGGGTGTTGCCGGTAAGTGTCGCAGGGCCGCTGACCAGGGTAAAGGTGACCGGATTGCCGGAGGCTCCGCCAGTGGCGGTAAGCGTGATGGCGGTGTCACCGTAGGTTTTTGTTGCTGGTGGAGTAAAGGTGATCGTCTGGGTCTGCTGGGTGATGGCAAAGCTGCCGACCACGCTCTGGTTGGCTGTGATGTTGGTGATGGTGTAGCTGTTGTTGCTGATATCGGCCAGATGATCCACGCCTCCAACGGTGAAGGAGGCCGTGTGGTAGCCGCTGTTGGGAGCGATTGTGCAGACGGAGCTGCCGCCTGTGGTTACCGAGCTCTGGCAGATGATGGTTCCGTTGGCGTCGCTTAGTGTTGTAGATATCGCATAGGTCAAGAGATTTGCAGAGCAGTTTTGCGTTGTGCCGCTGTAGAGCCCCTGGCAACTCCATGACCAGGGGCCACTGCCGGTTACCGTTGATGCCGACCCTGACGAGCAGAGGTTGGTCGGGATAACGGCCATGGTTTTGCTGTTGTCGCTGCCGCAGGTTCCGTTGACCGGGTCAGCGGCAAAGGTGGCAGTAATGGTCATGCTCGCCGTTACAGCGGATACGGTCAATGGGTTTGTGGTGGTTGTTACGAAGCCGCCGGTGCCGCTCCAGTTTACAAAATGGTAGCCGCTTGACGCTACAGCGGTTACTGCGGCGGTTGATGCACCGTGGTTTATCTTCTGGCTGCTGGTGCCGCTCAGGCTGCCGCCGCTGTCTGCGCTGAAACTAACAGTGTAGCTCTGGATGTCGGCATAGCAGGCTGCGTTTGTGCCGCCGTTGCTGCCGTTGCAACTCCAGCTCCATTGGTGGCCGCTTCC
>CAIMXI010000187.1 GCA_903845365.1 uncultured Geobacteraceae bacterium
CGTAAAGCGTTGAAAATTGCCGATCTTGCCAGTAACGGCATTGACATTGGCAAACTGCCGCCGGGAACTTTGGCTACATTGGGGAGTAAGCGGATTATCAGTCCCGATGCCGTAAAGATCTTTATGTCACTCAAACGTACGGCAATGAAGCTATGCTTGCAGAATGGAGTACGTTTTGGTGGTGATGGTTATGCTATTCCGAAAGGCAAGGTTGAGGGTCTAAGCACTGAGTTGAAGAGGCTTAAAGGTGAATTTGAATCAGCCAAAGCCAACTTTTTGTCGATTTACGAGTCTGAAATAGATAAGTGGATTGACCTGAACCCGCCAGAGTGGGCACCGGTGATTCGTGCCTCCGTTGATTCGTTGAGTCATATCAAGAAAGCCTTATCCTACAGCTACGCAGCTTTTGATGTGAAAATTCCGGCTGATATGGAGGAGCATGGACTTGATGAAGAGGTGAATAGTCTTTATGGGCAACTTTGCCATGAAGTTCGAGTAGTTGCCAGGCAAACCTACGAAAACTCTTTTGTCGGCAAGCAGGAAATAAGCAGTAAAACGCTGAGACCAATTAAATCTATACGGGAAAAACTCGTAGGGATGCTTTTTCTTGATCCTTCTATTGGCGAGACCATTCTGAGTATCGACGACACTTTGAAAAAGCTTCCTGAAAAAGGCGCCATAAAAGGTACTGACTTGAATATGGTTGCCGGATTGGTTGGCCGACAGTTGGCCAATATGGGGCGGATAGTGGTAAATAATCCAGAAGCTGACAGCGATGAAGCCAACGAAGAGGTTGAGGAATCAGTTATTGAACCAGAAGAAATCATCTCACCGAATACCGGCAAGGTAGAGCCTATATCCTGGGATTTCTGAGGTATTGCTATTACAGGGTCAACCTGGATTCCTGCATTGCAATAGATTCATGGCACTCATGCTCATAACAACTTCCTGCTTTTGATTCAGTACTTCAATGAAAGAGCGGACAATCCCACGATCTGGTTTGGAATTTGATCGGCGAACATCAGTAACAGTCACCCGTATTGACAACTCATCGTTAGGGCGTACCGGATGTTTCCAGCGTAACTCATCAACACCTGGAGAACTCAGGCTTGCAACTTTCGACAGATAATTATCTGCATAGAGACGCATCATTAAGCCAGCGGTATGCCAGCCGCTGGCTATTAATCCGCCAAAGACTGTTTGCTTTGCTGCTTCCGGATCATTATGAAAATCTTGTGGATCGAAGTTATTTGCAAAAGCCAGAATTTCATCCTGAGTAACGGTGATAGAACCAAATTCGTGAACGGAGCCTGGTATATAATCCTCGAAGTATCGGTCTGTAATGGGTGTACTGAATGGACTGTCCATATTTTACGCCTCAGTCAAAAATAGTCTATTTTACGCTAAGGACACGTTCCTTTAATTCCTTACCAGTCTTGAAGAAAGGAGTTTTCTTGGGCTTGACGGAAACTTCCAGGCCTGATTTCGGATTCCTTCCAGTGTAACCCTCATACTCCCGGATTTCAAAACTACCGAATCCCCGGATTTCAATTCTACCACCGGCAATAAGCGTATCAGCCATACTGTCAAACAGTTCATTGACTACCGCTTCAGCAGCTCTGATGCTTATGAATTTATTCTGTGCCAACTGTTCAATCAATTCAGATCTTGTCATTTAGTTTTCTCCGCAAGTTCAATTACACGTACCGACCACGCAATTGCCTGATGGTAACGCTCCATTTCTTTACCAGTATGGAGCTTACCACTTGTCATGGCCAGCGATGCTTCACGCAATTCTTTTAAAGCTGCCAAAAGATCATCTTCAATCAGCGACACAGCTAACCCCCAAAAGTTGAAGCACTTTTCTACCACAACCAACCAATTACAGTCCACGATAATAATATACTGACAAGGAGTTTATAATGATACGAGATCAAGAACTTGCAGGACTAGCTATGGTTTTGAGCCGGGATGCAAAGATAAAGATTACCGTAAGCGGTAATGGTTCCTTCTGCAAACCAGATGGCTCACATATCAATATCGCACGGATGCCGTCAACCCCTATTGGAAGAATGCTGATGACCGGCTTGGTATTTCACGAAATAGGTCACAAGAATTTCACTGATGGCGGAAAGCCAGACGGTCTCTTAGGTGACATGTTGAATGTTATTGAGGACATCCGTGTTGATATGGAGACTATCAAGGCTCGACCTGGTACCTGTTTCAATCTAGAGGAGGTAACCAATTACTATGTGAATAAGGGGAGTCTGAAACCTTTAAACCTTCCCCATGCAATGCTCGGCAAAGTTATGGCTTATGGCTTTGGCAGATTGATGAATCAGAAATCGATCCTCAAACTGGAAAGACTCTGTAATGAAATGATGGATGACGCATTCGGTCAGGAGTTTGTTGGCGATGTGGATGTGATTATCAAGGATATTCCAAAACTCAAAAGTACCAGAGACGCAGCTATTATGGCGCAGAAGTTGATCGACCTGTTAGTCCAACAGCAACAAAAGCAGGCAAAACCGAAACCAGTACAAATTCCAGCTACTAATTCGCCAACTACTTCGACTACTAATCAAGCGCTACAGAATACTCAGCGGGATAAGAGCGGGAGCCAAAGTGCAAGTGCTGATGCGTCATCATCAACTGCTAATCAAGGACAAACTAGCCAAGGCTCGGGTTCCAGTAGCCAACTGCAGGAGCTGAAGCAACAGAAACTGGAGGAGCTGGAGGAGCAGAAGAAACAAGTAGATGACAACAAAGTATCCGGTTTCGGTGGAAACGGTGCCAGTTCAGGTGGTGGTAAACGACCAACTCCGGAAGAAATCGAAGAAATGCTGAAGAACGAGACGGGGTATGGTGACTTATCTGCGCTTATTCAATCGGAACTGAACGCTCTGGCTTCCAAAACTCCCAGTAACGAAAGACTTGGAATTCCTACGTTACCCGACATCGGTACTCTAAAATCAAAATTTGGAAAGTTGAACGAGGTGGAGGCGATCTCTGCATCATCACGAATGCGAGCCAAGCTGATGGGTTTACTGCAATCGTTGAAATTAAAGCCAAAATCCTACGGACTTTCCGGTAGGAAACTGGCAACTGGTCGTCTGGTAAAATCGGCTTTGGGTGATCCACGGATTTTCAGGAAGAAGATTGAAACCAAAGAGATAAACACCGCCGTTGCTGTCCTTTTAGATTTATCGGGAAGTATGTCTGGCAAATGCAAGATTGCCAAGACTGCTGCCTTCGCTCTCCATTCCACTCTGTTCGGTCTTAAATCTGTTGCTGCCTGTTCCATGGAGTTTAGTGGGAAGTCTGCAGGCCAACCGGAAGTCAACGTACTTGTCAACTTTGGAATAAAGCCAAAATCCGAAGACTTCAACCATCATCC
>CAIMXI010000188.1 GCA_903845365.1 uncultured Geobacteraceae bacterium
GGGCAGCAGACCGGTCAGGAGTTCGTAGAATGTTATGCCAACTGCGTAGAAGTCCGTACGGCGATCAGTCGCCATCACAAGCCTGCCGGTCTGTTCCGGAGCCATGCTGGCGAAAGATGCGGGAGCGGATGCCTCCATAATATCCGCTTCAAAGGTTTCAGGGTTTATACTGATAATGTCCGGATTGATGCTGCTGTGAATACCGCTGAACCTCTGCAGTTTTTCCAGCGTCTGCACGATAGACAGGGAGAGACGGAGAAAAACAGGCGGAGTACAGCCGCCTGCGACTATAAAACTGCGGAGCGAAATTTTATCGGAAATTTGCGGAGTGGGCATCATGCTCAAAATTTATAAGTTACACTCGCCCCGATGAGATGGGCGTCGGTTTTGAAAGTACCGTTCAGCATCCCGTTAGATACCGTGCGGTCGGCAAAGTGTACCCAGACATAGCCGAGATCTATCGAACCCAGATTGTTGTGAATGCCGGCGCCGATGGAGAAATTATGGCGGTCTGCGTCCGGCAGCTCGGGGCCCAGTGTTGAATCGGGAGCCGGGTTGTTCTCAAAGGCATAGCCGGCACGCAGATCAAGGCTGTCTGTCAGCGAATACTGTCCGCCGAAACGATAAGCCCAGACATCCTTCCAGTTTTTGGCATCCGGGTTGTTGTTAAAGGCCGCCAGTCCGTTTCCGAATTTCAGCTCAAGTTTGTCGTAAGAACTCCAGCCGGTCCGCTCCAGATCAAACTCCAGCATCAGGCGATCAACCGGTTTCCAGACAACGCCAAAGGTCAGCAAATCAGGCAGGGTGACATCAGCCGCAGCGCTGGTCTGGACATTGCCAGCCAGACCAAGCGCGGGGTTTGCTCCTATGGCGGTGGTGGCGTGATAGTCGGCATCCCCTTTCAGCGGAATATGTATTCTGCTTCGGTAAGCAATACCAAAATTAAGATCATGCCTGGGTTTCCACTGTGTACCCAGATTAAATCCGTAGCCGACACCGGAGCCGTTGGCCGAAAGCGCCCCAAGTTCGGTGTAGTTTCCACCCAGAGCCGGGGGCATCATCGCAAAAGCGGTTTTATTGAGGGATACGGTGGCGTAGGTGATATCAAACCCTGCTGCGACAGCCAGCTTCAGGTCGTCAAAGCGATAGGCGACTGTTGGCTGGAAGTTGATCGGCTTGAAACTGATCGAATAGACATCGTCTCTGAATACTCCATTCCCCTTCCACTTTGTGGCCAGCGGATAGAATGCATTGATGCCGAGGCCGAACGAAATCGGCAGAGATTTAAGGGACGAAGTGAGATAGAGGGTTGGCGCCGCAAAAAGGCCGCTTTCAGAATCTTCATGAACCGCAGTGACGCCGCTAAGTCTGGTAGTTCCGTCAAAAGTAAACGGTGGGACGATAATGGCGGTGAGCCCGCCCTGTACCTGGTTTCCTGGCTGAAAAGCGATACCGGCGGGGTTGTAGGCAAGTGCGGAGGGATCATCTGCCAGAGCGACATTGGCATCCCCCAGAGCCATCGCCTTGGCCCCCTGCGCCGAAACCCTGAAGCCTGCTGCAGATGCCGGTTTTGAACAGAGAATGAGAGATACTGACATAAACAGAACTGCTGAGACGATAATGCCAAACTGCTTCCGTACCGATCCTGAGACATTTCCATGCATAATTTACCCCCTTTGAAGATCCATTAGATAATTGCAGCAATACAAAAAACCTGCCTTGTCCCCATCCGGCCTTCGGCCACCTTCTCCCCGGGGACCCAAATGCGGGCCTAAAGGAGAAGCCAGAATGCATGATGTATTCCTTCTCCAGAAAGCAGAACGCATGAAGTATTCCTTCTCCATTAGGGAGAAGGTGCCCGATAGGGCGGATGAGGGGTGATTTTGATGTTCTGAAAAAGCGAGCTGGAAATAGAACATATTACTGCATGGCAGTCAATATATGATTTCTCATAATTTCAGTTTAAACCGCATAGTTTTGTCAAAAGATGTGTCAAAAGATGTTGCAAAAGATAAGGTTATCCTCTATATTCGCAAAACTAAAACAGCAACCTCACACCACGAATAATTCAAAGTCCAGAATTTATGAGATTATACAAAGACTAGGGCATCAAAATATGGAAGTGACAATGCGTTATTTGAGGCTTATTTCACCAGATTTTCACGGAGATATTTAAAAATGATGTAAGTAGTTGAAATGGCGGAGTGGTGAAATGGTAGACACAGCAGACTCAAAATCTGCCGTTCGCAAGAACATGCCGGTTCGAGTCCGGCCTCCGCTACCAATTGGTTGTCCAACATGATCCGATACAGTATTTAAGCCCTCGTTTTTGAGGGCTTTTTCTGTCGTCTATTGCTGTAAAGTCATAATTTAGCTATTTGCAGTAATTCCAGTTAAATCTATGCGGGAAAAACGCTTATTAAGGCGTTTAAAAACAATGGAGGTGACGTTATGTTTAAAGATTATTTACTTAAGATGGGTGTAGCGGTTGTCTTCTCTCTAACCTTGTCAGCGTGTAGTGGCGGTTCCAATCCAAGTCCCAGTTTACCACCTTCTCAAACTCTCGATGGTACGGCTGCCACCGGGGCAGCAATTGCTAAAAACACCACGGTTCATGTTAAAGATGCTAACGGCAAGGCAGCTAATGGAAAAATTAGCGACGATGCAGGAAAGTTCAGCGTTGATGTCAGCGGGTTGACTCCACCCTTTGTACTCTGCACAGACACATCAGGCGCTGCCACACCCTGCAGCGTTGGCACAGATGACAAGGTGTTGTTCTCTGTCACTGATAAGGTCGGTACAGCAAACATAACTCCGCTTACGAAGCTTGCCGCTGCTTCAGCCGCCGGGGTTACAGATCCGTCAGTACTTTTCAACACTTCAGCCACTCTGAAAGCAATTACCGCTGATCAGATAACCAAAGGGCTCCAGTCTATTACAACGGTGGTAGGTGACTATCTGAAAGCGGCCGGAGTGGATCCAGCGACCTTTAATCCGCTGACTACGACGTTTATTGCCAACAGCAAGGGAGTTGACTCTGTGCTTGATAAAGTCAAGCCGTCTATAGCTGCCAATGGAGCCGTGAGCATCGCATTTCCGGGAACAACTCAGGCTCCGGTAACAATACCTGATATCAGCAAGTCATTTGCCAGCTATTCTTCAGCGATAAACGGAAGCATGAGAGGTGCCTGGCCCGCAGTAGCCACCGCAATTGCACGTCCGGCGGGAGTTTCCGCTATTATTCCTAACAATGTGACAATTCCGGTCGGCTTCGAAATTCCGCAAAATACAGTTCTGCCAAGTAATGTCACTATTGCTTCAGGTGTAACCCTGCCGACAGGTGTAACGATTCCTGCGGGGGTTAAACTTCCAGCGAACTTTACGATCCCGGCGGGAGCGGTGCTGGCAGCCAACCTTAGCCTTCCTGCAGGAGTTGTCATCCCTGATGGCGTGACTCTGCCAGCCGGCATTACTATTCCATCGTCGGCATCGGTGCCTTCAAGCTGGCAAACAGCACCGCCAACCGGGATAACGATTCCTGGAGGGATAACCTACGGACCGCCGCCTGCACAGACATCAGGGGCGCCGACAATAACGTCTTTCACTCCGACAACCGGGGCTGTCGGCTCATCTGTTGTAATTACCGGGACAAATTTCAGCGCAACTGGTTCAAGTAATACCGTAAAGTTGAACGGTGTTCAGGTTTCGGTAACTGCTGCAACGGCAACCTCTCTGACAATTACTGTTCCGGAAAGTGCAACCAGCGGCAAAATAACCGTCACTACAGCAGGTGTTACGGCTACATCTTCGGGGAGTTTTACGGTTAGCAACAGCAATGTCACTCCGACTCCGGGTAATGGCGTCACTTTTTCATCGGCCGTTAACGGAGTGACAAATATTGCCGATGTAGTATCGACACCAAATGCGGTTAGTGGAACATATAGAACTATTGATTGGGGAAATGGTTTGGTGGCGAAAATATCTGTTAATCATTCTGTAACGAGCTCCACCATTGAATCTTTGCAGGTGGGCGTTCAAGCGTTTACAACAGTGTATGGGCCAACTACCGCTCCCGGTGGCGTATGTTATCTTATCGGCAACCCGTTGCCTAACTCCTATCCTAACTGTAGCACTTTGGGTGTTTCTTTTGACAAAGCGGCCGGAACAGTGACATTCACTGCAACACCGATGGGGACTCTTAGCACAGCAGGAAATGGAGCCACCGCATTTACGATGACCGGCACCCTGCATTTTACTCCGTACTAACTGCCGTTCCTGCTCTGCATCTGTAATTGTTGAAACCAGTCGCGTACCGTCTAAACTTGTTTGTTTTCGGTGGGTTGCTGAGATGAATTTTCTCATTTTTCTCTCAACCCACCGCCCACCCACCTGGCCAAAGTATGCTTTTTCACCTTTTGACTAGTCAAAGATCTTTCACTAGTCAAATTCAAAAAAGTCGCCCCACCGTCTACCCACTTTGAGACATTAAGTGGGCGACCAGTTTACACCGGTTGCAGCGGAAGCAGAATCCACTGCAGCAAGGAGTGTTTCTTGGCTAAGGTGGCTATACCTGGCCTGGGCATGACCTTACCGCTTTTGGGTGTTGAGTAGACAAGTAGAAGCAACGAGCGTATCGCTCTGACAGAGTCGATTCTATGGGCAAAGCATCTTTAAACCAAAGCTCGTTCCTATTAAGTGGGAACTGCCTAATTCCCGCTCTAGTTCACATCAGGTCAACTGTATATCTTAAAACTACACCGTCACCGTACTTCACAATCTGACGCACTCGGTTTGCTGCTCCCGCTACCGCTGCTGCTTGGCGGGGCTGTCGAAAGCGCGGGAGGTGCTTTGAACTGAATACCTGGATTGTTCGGTACTATCACCGGCGGTTTCACGATACTCGGTGTGTAGCCGAACTGACCGGCTGAAAAACTTTGTGCCCCCCCCTTGTTGCTCAGGTTGATCATACCATCGATGACATGTACATAAAGGCCGGGCGAGAGTCCGGCACCTCCGGACGGAGCGCTCTGCGCCAGAAGAAGTGGTATCTGATAACCTACAGGCGTACCATCAGTCACTGTGGCAAGCGGTGATATCTGGCGTGAATCAAGAGCCGCCAGTAGTATTCGGCTGTTTTCTGACACTTTTGACTCGGGTTCCGGGACGTATTCAGCAAGATATATAGTGCCACGAATCCCGATGGTTGCCGTCGGAGTCTTCATCTGATAGCTGTCCGGGTTGCCACGTTTACCGACCGGCCCGGTGATTGTTCTGAGTCCACCCTTGATAAGATTGTATGTTGCAGAATCCTCTTTTGGCTTTCCCTGATCGTAGTTGAACTTTTCAACCTTGAACTGGGTGCCAGGTTTCAGGGTAACCTCGCTGCCGTCTTCAAACTTGAGGCGGGCGTAGGTGCGCTTCTCCGTTACCACGGTATCCCCCTCATCAATTTTTGAATTGATTGAGATTGCCTTGATGATGCCTCCGGTTTTATGGACAGCGAGCGGACCGGAAACGTGAGTTACGGTAGCGGCCTGGCCTGCAAAAACCATGGTTGTCCAAAGTAGCAGAACGGAGACGAACAGACTGATTGCAGGACAATTTTTTGAGTTGCGCATCTTTTTTAGCTCCTCTGCCTAAAACCGTGGTGTTTTTGCTAATTGCAGTATTTTTTCTTGGGCTTGGCGTCTTTTCTATCTTCAGATTGTTCCTCTTTTTCCTTCTCTTTTTCTTTCTCTTTCTTCTCCTTCTCCTCTTTTTCCTTCTTCTCCTTCTCCTCTTTTTCTTTCTTTTCCTTCTCCTCTTTTTCTTTCTTCTGCTTCTCCTCTTTTTCCTTCTTCTGCTTCTCCTCCTTTTCCTTCTTCTGCTTCTCCTCCTTTTCCTTCTTCTCCTTCTCCTTTTCTTTTTTATCCTTTTCCTTCTCTTCCTTCTTCTTTTCCTTCTCTTCTTTCTTCTCTTCTTTCTTCTTATCCTTCTCGGCAGTTTCTTTGTCTTTTGGTGCAGCCTCTTTTTCCTTAGCGGGCTCATTTTCTTTGGCTGCAGGTTCTTTTTCTTTGGCTGCAGCGTTTTTACTGCTGGCGCTAGTTTGCTCCTTTGCACCACTATCAGAGGGCTTTGAACTTGATTCAGCAGTCGTCTGGGCTGGTGGACTATCTGGCGAGCTTGCGGTACTCCCTGCCTGCGCTGGTGGACTATCTGGCGAGCTTGCGGTACTCCCTGCCTGCGCTGGTGGACTATCTGGTGAGCTTGCGGTACTCCCTGCCTGCGCTGGTGGACTATCTGGTGAGCTTGCGGTACTCCCTGCCTGCGCTGGTGGACTATCTGGCGAGCTTGCGGTACTCCCTGCCTGCGCTGGTGCATTGTCAGAAGAACTTGCTGCTGTATTGGATGTTGTTTTAGCTGGTGCCGGCGCAGCAGCCATCGATGTAGATGGAGTGTCTGAAGAGCTGGCCGGTGCGCTGGATGTGGTACTTGACGGAGTACTTGACGATGCACTTGGCGGAGCGCTTACCTTTGCAGGCGACTCATTTTGAGTCATTTGAAGAGAAGCAGGCATAAGACCGGTCGATGCAACCGGAGCAACCTGAATCAAAGCGGTGGACGCTTTAGCATCTGCCGCAGCGTTGTCTGCTGCAACTTTGGCATCTGCTGCAGCTTTGGCATCTGCTGCAGCTTTGGCATCTGCTGCAGCTTTGGCATCTGCTGCAACTTTGGCGTCTGCTGCAGCTTTGGCATCTGCTGCAGCTTTGGCGGTTACTGTCGAGTAAGTCACGTCGGAACCGGTAGGTACGGCTGTACCTGCTGCGCTGTTACCCTCCAAGATAATACTGCCGGTAGTAGTAACAGATCCGTTTATGGTTACAGAGTCAAAAGGTGATGGTGAATATGCTGCCCCCGCTTTAAGTGCGACATTGCCATTAGCAGTAATAGCTGCACCTATTGTCAATGGGCTATGGGCGGTAAGGCTAACTGTGCCTGCACTACCGGCACCGATTGTACTTATTATCCCGGTAGTGATTAATGCTCCGGTATTATCAATAGTGATCGCTCCAGCAGGATTGGCTACTCCGGTAATTGATAGCGGGGATGCCGTGTTGGTAAGTTCGATGTTGCCGCTGCCGCTGTTGCTTGCGGCGAAGTTGCCTATCTGGTTGCCGGCATCGTTGAGTACGCTGCCGCCGACTGTCAGGCTGGAGAGAGAGGCGGTAACTATTGGGCCACTCTGGGTAATCGCTCCGGCCTGGGTAGTCAGGCTGGTGCTCGATGCGGTTATATTGGCAACATTTAGGTTGCCCGACACCTGTTTGAGAGTAGCGACTCCACTCAGTATAATTGTGCCACCACTCTGGGTAAAGCTGTTGGATGCATTAAGAGATCCAGTACCGGTTAAAGTGCCGCCACTTTGTTGATATCCGGTTGTGTCAAGCAGGGTACCGATATCAAGAGTGCCGCCGCTTATTGCAACAGTTTGGGCACTGGTCAGATTTTGCAGATGGGTTGTGCCGGCACTGGTGTCGTAGGTGACAGTTCCGCTGCCAGATGGTATGGAGACTGCGAGGACGTTATTGCCGTCAGGAATGGCATCCCAGTTGGCGGCGTTGCTCCAACTGCCGCCGGCTGATGATGTCCAGATGGATAGTGGTCTTACTGTGATATCGGCTGTGGTTGCCGCTGTCGTATTGAAGGTGTAGTTTCCGGCATCGGCTCCGCTTACTGAGATACCGGCAACGTTGACCGTTTTTCCGGTTGCTACGTTTTTGTCGATGAAGCTGGCTCCGCTGTTGGCTAGCGTCAGGGCGTCACCTGTAATCCGGTTATCTGCCAGAACTACCGAGGCGGTTGTGTTGCCGTTGTAGACCTTGTTGATGCCGGTGGCGGTGATCGTCAGGGTTGCCGGGGTTATAATGCCGATATTGCCTGATGCGCTGGCTGGCAGAGCGTAATTAGCAAGATCTGTGCTGCCTATCTTGCTGAAATCTGTTGGAGCTAACGATGTAGTAACCTCAATGCTGTTGCCCGCGTTTTTGCTGCTGTAGGTTCCGCTGGTTTTGGTGACCGTGGCTGAGTCGCTGTTGACAAAGCCGGTCAGGAGGAAGTTCTCCGGCGTCAGGGTGGCAGTGGTGGTGCCGTCGTAGATTTTGCTCGTGGTACCAGTGAGCGAGGCATTGACTGCAAAGAGAGTGGCGGGGTTTACCGTCAGTTGGCCATTTACATAGCTGATGTTGTAGTCACTGGCGCTGAAGCTGCCGCCAGTAGCGTTGCTGGAAATTATTGGATAAGGTCCGCCGACTACTGTTGCGGTCGCTGGCGATCCGGCGCTGGTAAGGGAGACGCTGGTTACAGTTTCGTTGTTTTTCAGGCCGCTCGAGGTAAATTCCGCGCCAATGAAGTTAAGTGCAGCTCCGTAGGTCTTGTTGGCATCCTTGGCGGTGACTGTCAGTGGTGCTGGGGTTATGCTGGCGGTTGCATCTTTGCTGGTTGCATCGAGTGTATAGTCGGTTATGGCAGAGCTGTTACTGCCGGTTATGCCGCTGATGGAGATACCGGATACGGTGACTTTCGTTGCGCCGACAACGTGGGCACTGTCGTAAACTTTCCCGGTATTGCTTAAGGTCGCGGCTGAATCGCCACTCACAAGGCCCACAAAACTGTAGGTCGGAGTCAATGCGCTGGCTGTCGTGCCGTCGTAGGTTTTTGTTACGCCGCTATTGGTTATTGTTGGTGTCAGCGTCGCTGGAGTGATACTGCCTGCTCCGATGGCCGTGGTCGGCAGGACGTAGTTGTCGGCAAGAGTGCCACTGCCAACAGTGAAGTGGTTGCTATCCAGAGTGGCACTGACCGAGTTGGCTGTTAGGACATGTTGGCTGCTATAGCTGCCGTTGGTCTGAGTAACAGTAAATTTTTCACTACCAACCAGGCCGGTCAGGCTGAAGTTGCTGGTAGTAAGAGTAGCAGCGGTAGTGCCTTCGTAAGTTTTGCTCGGAGTGCCGGTGATACTGGCGGTTAGTTGTGCCTTGGTTATGTCGGCCGTGGTTGCCGCTGTGCTGTTGAATGTGTAGTTGATCGAATCAGAGCCACTTACTTTGATGTCGGCTACGTTGACCGGTTTGCTGGTGGCGGCATTTTTGTCGAGGAAGCTGGCACCGTTGGTGCTGAGAGTCAGAGAGTCACCAGCAATCCTGTTGTCTGCCAAGGTTACTGTGGCAATTGTGTTGCCGTCATAGATTTTGTTCTGACCTGTGGCGCTTATGGTCAGAGATTTGGCGGTAATATCGGCGGTCGTAGCCGCTGCCGTATTGAAGGTGTAGTTACCAGCGTCGGCACCAGTTACTGAGATACCGGCAACGTTTACTGTTTTTCTGGTTGCAACGTTCTTGTCACTGAAGCTGGCTCCACTGTTGGTTAGCGTTAGAGCATCACCTGTAATCCGGTTATCCATAAGAACAACTGACGCAATCGTAGTGCCATCATAAACCTTATTCCGTCCGGTGGCTGTTACTGCAAGATTCGCCTTGGTTATATCAGCGGTTAGGTCGGTCTGCTGAATCAGGTTGTAGTTGCCGGCATCGGTTCCGCTTATGCTGTTGCCGGTTACTGTTACAATCTTGCCAAAGCCTGCGTTCTTGTCACTGAATGTGCCTGTGGCTATTCCACCAATGCTTACAATATCACTGCCAAGCGGGGTTACTGATTCCGTACCACCGAGCGTGGCAGCGGTTGTGGTGTCATACACCCTGCTGATGGCCGTCAAGCCGGTTACTGCAAGGTTCGCCTTAGTTATATCAGCGGTTAGCCCGGTCTGCTGAATCAGGTTGTAGTTGCCGGCATCGGTTCCGCTTATGCTGTTGCCGGTTACTGTTACAATCTTGCCAAAGCCTGCGTTCTTGTCACTGAATGTGCCTGTGGCTATTCCA